>JAIRUO010000180.1 GCA_031254385.1 Treponema sp.
GATTATGAATTGGAACTCACTTTTGAAAATAATGAAATAAAAATATTTGATGTAAAACCATATCTGGACACAGGTATATTTACAAAATTAAAAGATGAAAATTATTTCAGAATGGTAAAAATATCATTTGACACAATAGAATGGCCAAATGGAATAGATATGGATCCTGAAGTATTATATGAAAAGAGTAAAGCAAAGAATACTGTAATGATATAAAATCATAATATAAGTCCAAACTGCACATAACAGGATTGTATACGCTTCGCCGCGAAAGCGGCTCTTAAACGGTGTCAGTCACCTTTTTCGGTAAATCACCTGGGGTTAGGGCAAAAAAAGGTAAGGCGTAGTGCCTATCATTTTTTCTAATATCCCCGTTGTTGGCGGGCTATTTCTATATAATACCTTACTTGAGTGTTATTTGGATCAATACGCAATGCCTCCTCCCAATCCGCGATAACACTGTCGTAGTCGCTTTTTTCAGCGAACACACTGCCGCGGTTGACATAGGCCTCGAAATAATTTGGATTTATCCGTAAAGCCTGTGTATAATCGGTAATAGCGCGGTCGTAGTCATGCTTATCATGGTACGCAAGGCCGCGGTTGAAATAGGCTTCTGCATCATTTGGATTGATCCGTATGGCCATTGTATAATCGGTAATAGCACGGTCGTAGTCGCCTTTTTGATAGTACGCAAGGCCGCGGTTGTTATAAGTTTCGGCATGATTTGGATTTATCCGTAAAGCCTCTGTATAATCGGTAATAGCACGGTCGTAGTCGCCTTTTTGATCGTACGCAAGGCCGCGGTTGCCATAGGCATTGAAATAATTTGGATTTATCCGTAAAGCCTCTGTATAATCGGTAATAGCACGATCGTAGTCGTTTTTTATATAGTACGCAATGCCGCGGCTGTTATAGGCTTCTGCATCATTTGGATTGATCCGTATGGCCATTGTGTAATCGGCAATAGCGCGGTCATAGTCACTTTTTTCATAGTACGCAAGGCCGCGGTTGAAATAGGCTTCGGCTAAATTGGGCCTTATCCGTATGGCTTCGTTATAATCCGCAATAGCCCGGTCAAAGTCATTCTTATCAAAGTATGCAAGGCCGCGGCTGAAATAGGCTCTGGAGTAATTGGGATTTATCCGTAAAGCCTCTGTAAAATCGGCAATGGCGTGGTCTAAGTCGCCCTTTTTGTAATATTCGTTGCCACTGTTGTAAAGGGCTACGGCATTGGCACTCTGTGTATTTATTGAGGGAGCAGAACCGCAAGCAGCAAACAGCAATGGGATCAGGATCAAGCTTAGAGAAATATTATGGCGATAGTATTTAGCTTTCATTCAGTTTCCTTGTTCCTCTGCGTCTCCGCGCCTCTGCGTGAGGTTCTTTTTTGAACTCAAGCTATTTTACCAAATACAGAACTACCAAATGGGCCTTCCTGGACTTGAACCAGGGACCGACGGATTATGAGTCCGCAGCTCTAACCAACTGAGCTAAAGGCCCGCTATTACTTGTTTAGCCAATTTATCTTATAAAAACCCTGGTTTTTTGTCAATAACATGGAGCCTGCCCATTGACCTCCATATCGTACAGCATTAAGTTCTAATCATGAGGATCTTTATTGCCCTGGAGCCTGAGGCGGATTTCCTGGAGAATCTTTCTCAAAATATAATGCCCCTTAAAGAAAAATATCCCCATTTACGCTGGGTTCCTGAAGAAAATCTCCATATAACACTTGTCTTTCTTGGCGAAACTGATAAAGATGCCTTGCATAAGATTTTTGAGGCTGTTAAAAAAGCGTGTGGGCATAAAGCAATTTATGCGGTAAGCGGGAAAACCTTCACTCTGCCAAGGGGAAAGGCCCCCAATGTACTGGCCTTGGGTTTTGGCGAAGGCGGAGAAGCTATTGGCAAGCTGGCCGCGGCAATAGAGAAAAATCTGGCTGTTTGCGGTATACTATCAGATAAAGATAGGAGAAAGCATTTTTTGCCGCATATTACGCTTGCACGGAAAGGGGCGGAGATGAGGGTTAATAAAGAAGATTATTCCATTATTGCAAAAGGGGTTTTTAGAAAGGTGAATGTATACGAGTCAACACTTTCAAGCCAGGGCGCTATTTATACTGTTCTTGGATCTTTTCCATTGGGGGCCGGTTTTGAAGCATAAAAGAAAAGCCTGGTTTTTACTGCTTGTTTTCTTCGCGCTTCCGTTAATGGGAGACGAGTTTTTTTATAAGCACAATGCCGGAGATAGGTACCGTATACTTTCAACCGTTCTTGAAGATGTTTATGTTGACAGGCAATTCAGCCATAGCGCGGAAATAATAAACCGCATTGCAGTAGAACAGCTTAGCGGCTCGGAAGATAGCGGTACTTTGCGGGCGGTTTATCAGACCGCGGAAAGGCAAGTCGATGGGGAAGGGTCTTTTGAGTGGTCAATGGAGTATATTTCTGAATTTGAAAGGAACCGTTTGGGCTACCTTACTATAGGCAAGGAGTTCTTTATGCCTGTGGTCAGGGACGTGCCGGTTTTTCCGGGCAGGGACCTTAGGCCCGGAGATACCTGGAGTGCGGACGGATACGAGGCTCATGATTTCCGGGGGGGGCTTTTCGGCATTCCCGATCCTTATTTCATTCCCTTTAGGGCGGATTATGCTTACCTTGGCCAGCGGGAATGGAAGGGTAAAAGCTATCCGGCGTTTTCGGTAACATACCGCATATTCAACGAGCCTCCTCCTGTGGCTGGAACTATCTGGCCCAGCCGCATTCAGGGATCTTCGGATCAGATTGTTTACTGGGATACGGAACTGGGACAGGCAGCCGCTTATGAGGAATCTTTCCGCATTATTTTTGAATTATCCAACGGCATGGTCATAGAATACCGAGGCAGGGCGGAGGCGGAAATAATCGAAGCCCCTGTCATGGATAAAGAAAGAATTGCTGAAGAGGTATTGGAGGATTTAAGGCGTTTGGGAATACCAGATGCTTCGGTACGGATTGATGAAGCAGGCGTAACCATCAACCTGGAAAACATTCAGTTTGAGCCGGATTCTAATGTGCTGATGGCAAGTGAAAAATATAAATTGGATAGGCTGGCTCAAATTTTATCGAATTACCCTGACAGGGATATACTGGTGAGCGGCCATACCGCGCTTGCGGGAACCTGGGAAATGAGGCAGCAACTGTCCCTGGAGCGCGCCCAGAGCGTTGCGGAATATTTAATCGAAAACAAGGTACGTACTCCGGATCGCATCATAATTCAGGGCTATGGCGCGGACAGGCCGCTGGCGGATAATAATACCGAAGCCGGAAGGACAAGAAACCGCAGGGTTGAGATTACCATACTTGAAAACTAATGCTAAATATGCAATAGTTAATTCCGCATGAATTATTCCAACCCAGCCAATCTAGGTGTCCTTGCCTGTCCGGGCGGCGAGGTTTTTGCCGAAGAAGTCATTGTCTTTCTTAAGAAAGGCTGCCGACGCACTTTTGACAACCTCATCGCCGAATTGACCAAACGGTATAGTATTGACGAGCAGGCTGCGATCCGACAGGTCAATTTTATGAATGACGCGCTCTCAAAGCCTCATCATTTTTCTAGCGGCCCGGAACAGTACCACAGTCCCCATTTTAAGGTTCCTGCCAAATTCACCATGTTCCCAAACGGGGAAATAAAAGCCGAGATTCTTGAATCCATGAGAGGAAAGGATATTTACATTATCCAGGATGTGGAAAACCATTATCCGGTGAGCTTTAATGACGGTGAAACAGTAAGGGTTCTTTCCGTAAATGACCATCTTATGACCATCCTGGTTACCGTAGATGCCGCCAGGCAGGCCGGGGCAGGGAGGATCACCCTTGTTTTGCCGGTGTATCCGTATTCCAGGCAGCACAAGAAGAAGGGCAGGGAAGGTCTTACCGCCGGCCGTGTAGGGAGAATACTGGAAAGCCTGGAAGTCAGCCGAATTATAACATTGGACATACATTCCAGAGAAATCGACAATGCCTTTGATAAAATGCGGCTGGAAAATCTTCATGCCAGCTATCAGATAATCCGGGCGCTTTCCCGCATTCCGGGAATTCTTAATGATAATCTTGTGGTGGTTTCGCCGGATACCGGGGCTGTGGAGCGGACTAAGTTTTACGCAACCACCCTTAAAAAACCGCTGGCCCTGCTTTACAAAGAACGGGATTATTCCAAGGTATCCAAGGACGCTCTGGAAAATAATATTGGGGATCTCAAGCTCCTGGGGAATGTCAAGGACAAAACGGTGTTTATGGCGGATGACAGGCTTGACACCGGAGGAACCCTCATCAAGTCAATGCGCTTCCTTAAGGAGCAGGGGGCCGGCAAGGTGATCTGTGCCATTAGCCTGCCCCTGTTTGCAGGGAACGCCATAAGCTATTTTGACAACGCATATAAAGAAGGGCTTTTCTACCGGTTAATCGGCACTAATGCGGTGTATCAGGAAGATCTGCTGCAGCGTGAATGGTACATCAGCGTGAATATCACCAAACTTTTTGCGCAGACCATTTCCCGGCTTCATCAGGGGCTTTCTGTCAGTTCCCTTTTGGATAACCGGGATATTATAGAAAAGCTCCTTCATGAAAATATTTAGGCTGCCAAAAAAAATAACGGCCCTTATCTTTGATATGGACCTGACCCTCTATTCCCATGCCGAATATGGACAAATTCAAATTGATAACCTGATCGCCATTGCCGCAGAAAAACGCGGCTTAAGCCTTGCCGAGACAAATCGGGAAATTGAAGCCGCCCGGCTTTCGTGGGCTGCTTCACATAACGGCAATAGGCCAAGCCTTTCCAACATCATTCTTTCCTGGGGTTTTACCATGGAAGAAAATGTAAGCTGGCGCGAAAGGGCCTACGAGCCGGAGAAATTCCTTAAAAGAGACGAAAAGCTTAAGGCTTGTCTTTTGGCCCTCTCCTACTCCCTTGGAATTGTTACCAATAATCCGCTTTCCATAGCCAAAAGAACATTGGCCTGCCTTGGGATAGAAGATTGTTTTGACGCGCTGGCCTGCCTTGATACCCTGATGATAGCGAAACCGCACAGGCTCCCGTTTGAAAAAGTGGTAGAGTTATTGAACAATTGTTCATTAAACGATAGTTCAATGAACGCCAGCCCAGAAATTCAGCATACACCCGAATCCTGCGTTTCCATCGGAGACCGTTACGAAATCGATCTGGAGCTTCCCCTGGAAATGGGAATGGGTGCTATACTGGTAGATGGCGTAGAGGATGTCTATACTCTCCCCGAAGTATTAAGGAGGAATTATGAGTAATGCAAAGAATTTAACGCCCGGTATTTTTGCAGATTTTATGGTGGATCTTTGCGGTCGCAGTCCTCTGGCAACTGGAAGCCAGTTAAACTGGACTATTATCGCGAATCCCAAGGCCGGGGGATTTACCATGAGATCCCGCTGGAATAAGCATAACGCGCAGTTGCTTTCTTGCGCTTCCAAGGCCATGTCCAATCCCGTTAACCCACAAGCCTGCCCTTCCCAGACTGCCCTTGCCGAAGGGGACAAGCGGGGGCTCATCCTGACTAAAGCAAGGGGGCACGCCGAAGAAATTACCCGCCGCCTTATTGAAGAAGCGTCATCCGCAAATAAAAATTCTTCTGGCAAAGCTAAGCCATTGTACCTCATTATTACCGCAGGCGGTGACGGCACTAGCCTGGAAGTGCAAAATGTCCTCTGCCGCGCTCCCGCAGAAATAAGAGAGCGGTTTGCGGTTTTGCGCCTTCCTATGGGTACGGGCAACGATGGCGCAGATGCCTTTGAACTGGAAGAAGCGTTGCGGCGAATAATAGAGCCCGCAGAAATTTCATTCAGACGGTCGGTAAGGCTTGTAACCTCAACTCCGGGGAAAGGCCCTTTCCTGGCGTTTAACATACTATCCGTGGGGCTGGACGCGTTTGTTACCCACATGACAAATAAGATGAAGGGAACCTTGCCAGGGGATTTTTATAAATTATGGGTTGATATCGCGTCTCTGTTTTATGACAGAGTTTACAAAGTAGGTTCAATGGATGTACGTGCGTTAGACGATAAAGGAAACGAAGTAAGCAAGTTCCGGGAAAAAGTGCTTCTCCTCGCGGTTGGGGAGAGCGGTCACCGCTGTTACGGTTCGCAAAATCATATACTACCTGACGATAGGAATGTCTGCTGGATCAGGCAAATGCCCCTGTTGCGCAAAATAGCGTTAAAGGGCCTGTTCCCTACCGGAGCGCACATTAACAAACCTGAATGTACGCTTTTTAACGCAAGCCGCGTGGAAATAAGCGGAGAACACCCCATACTGGCCCAAATGGACGGCGAAACAGTTCTGCTGCAAAAAGCGGATTACCCCATTGCCATAGAGTTGAGCGAGCCTGTGATTCCTGTGCTGAGACTTTAGTATTTTTCTTTTATTTCTACTTTGGCCACACCGTCCAGGGATTTAATGCCGTGCGCGATTGTAGCGATGTCCACGTTGCTGGGGATGCCAACCAATAGCCTGAGCTTTGTTCCCTTGCTTTTCGATCCGTGGAATATATTAATTGATTGCAGGCGTATGTTTGATGACTTTATGACCTTCATTGCTTCCTCCGTATCAGGGACGGAGTGCTTATAAAATATTTCAAGGATTTTGAGCCGCTCTGCCGGAAAGATCCTCCGTTCAAATTTGCCCAGTAGCACGAGCGTAACTAAACCGGTAGCTTCGGCAATAGCGGCGGCAAAGTACATACCTGCGCCCACCGCAAGGCCAACGGCAGCGACAAACCACAAAGATGCCGCAGTGGTAAGGCCGCGTATATTGTTGCCCAGCCTAATGATGGCCCCCGCGCCCAGAAAGCCTATGCCGGAAACGACCTGTGCGGCTATGCGGCCGGGATCTCCGCTCCTTTCGTTCATGTACTCCTGAGGAATCCAGATTGAAAGAAGCATGAGTAAGGTTGCGCCCATGGATATTAATATATGAGTGCGAAGCCCTGCTACCTGCCGCCGGCTGGATCGCTCAAAACCCAGAATAGCTCCTGCCGCAAACCCCAGGGCCAGGCGTATAACCATGTCCAATTCGGTGATTATGTGGCTTTCCATAGCTCCTCCGGTTCTTAACTATGCGCAATTCTTTTGTATGTCTGATTGGCTTATACTCAGCATACCGTTGCTTTTCCGCGTTGCAATATGCTTAAAATATGTAAAGTATTGCTTATCGGAAACAGCGATATGGGTTAAAATCCAATTTTTTAGGTAATGGGTAAATGCTATCAGGGTAATTGTCTTGTGTTCTTCATAATTCTTTACGTGCTCCAGGATGCTCAGCACAAAACTGTCATGCTCCTTCTTATGATTGGCGTAACCGGGGAACGCGGTTCTTAGCATGATCTTTTCTTCTGTGGCAAAATGTGTCTTCACATAGTTCACAGCCTCGTGGATTACCTTTTTAAAATATTCCCTCTCTGACACGGGATCTCCTATACAGTGGTTGAACATATCGTTGGTTAATTTTAGGAGTTCTTTGTGCTGTTCGTCAATTAAGGCTATCCCAACCGAATATGTAGGAGACCATATAATTAATTCTTTTCTCATGTAATAAATATACGATTGCTGATCTTAAAAGTCAACAAAATATCAGGTCTTGAGAAAAAAAAGTATTTATGAGAGTCTATAAGGTATTGTGAGTCAGCATCAGTTATAATCCAATGCAAAACGTGTTTAGGAGCTTGTATGATTAAAGTACAAAAAAGTGCATTCTATCTTTCCAAAGGCCGGGAGCTGATAGAAGATACGCCGGACAATCAACAGAAATTGAAAGGCATATCTGCAAACGTGAGCCCGGATACAGCCAGAAGAGGGACAATGTCAGGCCAGATACTTTTGGCCCATAACTCCAAAAGCGATCCGCAGCAAGCCAATAGTCCAGGCAATATCCCTTTGGACTTGAACATCAACTTTGATGTTTTGGCATCCCATGATATTACTTATGTAAATATAATTCAGTCCGCCAAAGCCAGCGGCCTTGAGGATTTTCCCGTTCCTTATGTTTTAACCAATTGTCATAACTCCCTCTGCGCCGTGGGAGGAACCATTAACGCCGATGATCACCTTTTTGGCCTTTCCGCAGCCCAGCGTTACGGCGGTATATTCGTGCCTCCTCACCTTGCGGTAATCCATTCCTATATAAGAGAAAACATGGCGGTACCTGGCAAAATGATACTAGGCAGCGACAGCCATACTCGCTACGGCTCGCTGGGAACCATGGGAGTCGGGGAAGGCGGCGGCGAGCTCGTCAAGCAGCTTCTACGCCAGAGTTATGAAGTTGCCTACCCAAGAGTAATCGCAGTTTACCTGACCGGCAAGCCAAGGTTGGGGGTGGGCCCCCAGGATGTGGCCTTGGCACTTATCGGGGCGGTCTTTAAGGATGGCTTTGCCAAAAACGCGGTGCTGGAGTTTGTTGGAGACGGCATCGCATATCTAAGCCCGGATTACCGCGCAAGCATTGATATAATGACCACAGAGACTGCCTGCTGGTCTTCTATATGGGAAACAGACGACAAGATCGCACAGTATATGGGAATTCACTACAGGGATGAGGAATACAAGAGAATATCCCCCGGCGATCTGGCCTATTATGATGGGCTTATATTTGTGGACCTTGCCGAGATTAAACCCATGATTGCATTGCCTTTCCATCCTAGCAATGTTTTTGAATTAGATACCTTTTTACAGACCCCTGGTGATATCTTCCGTCAGGTGGAAAAAGACGCTGCAGAATTAATAGAAAACCCCAACCTGCGCATTAACCTTACGGCTAATGTTTCGGGGAAAAAGGTTAGAGTAGATCAGGCTGTAATTGCGGGCTGCGCGGGCGGGACTTATGACAACATTATGGCAGTGCGTTCAGTTATTGGCGCACATAGCTGCTCAGGGGGCAAAGGCAACGAAGGCTTCTCTTTTTCCGTGTATCCAAGCAGTCAGCCCATTATTCTTGAATTGGCGGAAAACGGTGCCCTGAGTTCGCTTATAGGCCAGGGCGTGATTGTACGTTCCGCCTTCTGCGGCCCCTGTTTTGGCGCGGGGGATGTTCCGGCGAATAACAGTTTATCCATACGGCATACCACGCGGAACTTCCCCAACCGGGAAGGCTCAAAACCCAACGAAGGGCAGATTGCCTCTGTATGCCTAATGGACAGCCGCAGCATAGCCGCCACCGCCTTAAACGGCGGCTACCTTACATCTGCGGAGCCGCTGGCGCGTAACGAAACAACAACCTCCTATCATTTTGGCGCGGCTCCATATCTTTCCAAGGTATATAACGGAGTTGGCAAGCCGGACAAAAGCGTTGAGTTGCGCTATGGCCCCAATATAGTTGACTGGCCGTCCATGGAAAGCCTGGGTAACGATCTACTCCTCAAAATAGTTTCGTATATCAACGATCCCGTAACAACCACTGACGAGCTAATCCCGTCCGGCGAAACTTCATCGTATCGCTCGAATCCCATTGGCCTTGCTGAATTCACCCTTTCGCGTAAAGACTCTGCTTACGTGGGCAAGGCAAAGGCCGTGCGGGAAGCTGCCAATGCGTTACGAATAGGCTCTGCAAATACCCTGAACCATCTGCCGGAACTGCCATCGGTTCTTTCTGTAATAAAAGAAAAACTCAACTTCCAAGGGGAAAATTTACAGCTTGCCTCCGCGATTTTCGCGCACAAACCCGGAGACGGAAGCGCAAGGGAGCAGGCCGCAAGCTGCCAGCGCGTTCTGGGCGGGCTTGCCAACTTTGCCAATGAATACGCAACCAAGCGCTACAGATCAAACCTTATTAACTGGGGCATACTGCCTTTTATTATTGAAGGAGAGCCTCCCTTTAAAAACGGCGATTATATTTTTATTCCGGGCCTTGCCAAGGCGATCAAAGAAGCAGCGGAAATGACAGCTTATGTGATCAGAGAAACAGGCGGCGAAGCGGTGCTTTTTAGCCTTAAGGTTCCTGAACTGAACGCTGGTGAAAAGGATTTAATTCTTGCCGGGAGCTTGATTAACCTGAACAGGAAGAAATAATCGCCAGAACCGCCCAAGGCGTATTCTGGCGATCTTTTATCACAGGTTCAAATTCGCAAGATAATCATCATAATCTCTACGGGTCTGCTGGGCTCTTTGGGCAGCGCTGGTTATTTGGGCGTTTACCGCGTCAATGTCCCTGTCCAGGCTTACCAGGCGGCTTAAATACTCCTGGCCCTGCGTGGTTTGGTTGCCGGCTGCTTCCAAGTTCCGCCTTATCCTGTCCTGTTCGCTGACAAGCCTAGTCCTCTGGTTTTCCAAATCTTGCTGGGCTGTGGTAGCTTCATCGGCTATACGCCTAAGCTCAATTGCTTGCAGCAGCGCGTTGCGCACATTGGCGGGGATCTCCTGGTTAGTCGTGTAACTCAAGAAAGTGTCAGACCTGAGCGTAGCTAAAGTGATGCGTTCAGAAACAGGCGTTTCTTCCCGTACTGTAAATTCCAGTTGCCCGTAAGCCGGAAGGGGAAGGCTAAAACGGTAAAGGCTTGAGGTGCGCTCATAATTCATTGCTGGTGCGCCCAGGGTTGTGCCCTGCGTGATGGGATGTTCAATGATGAGTTTCTTCTCTATTCCCGATGCGTTCCTGATAGAGTAGGTTCTTAGGTAATCCTGCCTCCGCGTAATGGTCATGACGCCCCTGCTGACGGTTACGGCGGTAACGGTTCTGATGCTGGAGTAACTTACGCTTCCTGTAACCGTAAGGTCATCGCCATAAGAGATAAGGCGTTTTTCGTTTTCAGGGAAGAATTCGATGAGCGCGTCTCCCGCATAGGTTCCGCCATCGTACACAGTAATCGGCCCGGCAGGAAGCCTCATCCCGGAGTTATTTGTCAATTCCGCGCTGATTGCCGGGTTAATGGTTCTCCCTATACCGGCGCTGGCACCTGGAAAGACCAGAACTTTTTCCGCTGTTATGCGGCTTTCTACCAGGGGGAGCATGGCGCTTTGCCGCCTTGCAATGCTGATTGGCCTTGTCAGGGTGAATTCAAATTGGTCGCCTGCCATGCCTCCCTGAGCGGTATCAATTACGCCACCATTGAAACCAGCCCCTGCAGACGCTACGCCCGAAGCCGTGGACGATGACTCTGGGGCTCTTGCCACCGACGGCATCGGTGCCTCCATCAACACCCTATCCCTCATTGCAGAATCGGCCGTAAGCATGCTTTGAGTTCCTGATTCGTAAGAACGGCTTTCGGCAACTCCGGCGATGGACAGGGGCAGCACCGGCCTTGAGGTGCGGTACGGCGGGTAAAGGTTTTGGATAAAGGAAACGGGACGGCCAGCAACAAGGGATAGCTCAACATTATTCCAGTCATTGTCGCTGTCATTGGCAATAATGGCCCAACCCTGGAGCAGCGCGTTATTTGAAGATCCGGCCTGCGCCCCGCCAAAATCCAGGCGGTAGCTAACCTTCCATACTGGCGTGGGTATCACATAACTTATGGAAACATCTCTGCTGCCTTCTCCCGGCAGTATTACCTGGAGATTGCGGGCTTCCATGTTTCGGGACTGCATCAGGAGGTCAAGGGCTCGGCTAAGGTCGGCGTTTATTCTCTCGTTTGTAAAGGAAAACGAAACAATATCCTTAATCAATACGGTTCTTAGCCCCTGCGAGGTAAAAAGGGTCAGCACGGATTCATCATTCATTGATGCCATTCCTGTTTCTGTGTAGACCCACTGGTTTTTCCTCTCCACACCGATAATTCTTCCCCTAATCTGGTTAGGGCTGTAGACCTCAATTTCCTCGCCCCTAAGATTATTGAGAATATCGGCTATACCGGGATTCCCTGAGAGATCAACAGACAGGCTCCTTAAAGTCTGGTATAAAGTGTCCGCAGAAGCGTATTGGACAGAAGGATTTGTTGAAAGCGGATCGTTAATGGTGAGGGACATGAGCGCGTCATTTATGGTGCTAAGGGTAAAGGGGAGGGTGATTTGGAAGGCCGAAGAAGCGGTTCCCGTTACCCTGCCTGAATGTTCGTAATAGCCCACGCCGGAAGAAAAGAGCGCTATACGCCTGAGCGGAAGATCCGCGAGAAGCGCAGATTCAGTCCCGGCTATACCGGCGGGACTGTATGCAGGCACCTGGCCCTGACCTTGACTAGTTTCCCATGAGGACTGACCATAACTATAAAGCCCGGGCAGACTCAGACAGAATATAATAAGAATAAATTTTGTTTTCATAATAATGATTTTATCACTTTTTTACTGACTTTGCTACGGGAGGCGGGAGGGGGGCGGCCCAGCCTATGAAAAGGAGGATAAGGCCAGCGGCAAAGAACGAGAGTATTCTTGGAACAGCCCCTATACCCCTCATGTCAAAGAGGATAAGCTTTGCTATGTCAACAGCTACAAGAATCGCGCCTGCAATCCAGAAGCCGCGTCTTTTCTTTTTGTGCGCCAGAACAACGTGGAGCACTCCGTAAATTGCCCAGAAAATAAAAAGGCAAAGTTGGAAAGCATCCGAGCCGACGACACTGCGCCAGGGGATAGCGGCGTAATAGTGCATGCTCCTGGCAAGTATAGAGACTATCCAAAAGAAAATCATGATGTCGCCTAACACGATAAGAGTCGTCTGGCTCATAACTTGTATGGGATTTTTGGTTTTTCGTTCTTTGATCTGCCAAAAAAGGACGGCAGCTATGCACAAACCTTCCAGAAGATCCATGTGGCTTAATACCGGACTATAGGGAAGAGGAGCGGTATTTCCCGGAAAAAACAGAGTGATAAGGAACCAGAGCCCAAGTATTGCGGATAATACGAAGGGCAGGATAGGGAAACAGAATTTTCCTGGGAATAATATTTTTTCCCAAGTCCCGTTTTTCCGTATAAAAGGCAGGACAAAAATAACAGCGAAAATCGGAAGCAGGCCGGCAAGGCTGGTCAATGACACGGGAAGACCGAATTCAGCAGTATAAAAACGACCATTGGCACTTAGGACTGCGATGGAAACAAGAACAGTAACAAATATACGCAGATCGCGGAACCATGCCGGTTCATTTGAACTGCGGGGCGGAAAAAAGATAATGGTAAACCACTGCAGCACGAAAAAGACAATCCAACCCCAAAAATTTGGGGCTTCAAAAAAATTATGGCTGAAGATCAATTTTGGCTGATAGTAACTGTAGATCAATTCTGGCTGATAGTAACTGTAGAAGTAAGCTCTCAGCACTGCAAGAGCTGCGGTAAGAAGAGCGGGAACCATGCCCACAATAAAAAGCCTTAGCCCAAAAAACCTTACTCCAATCCAACAAAGGGTCCCCGTTATAGAGGCGAACACAAGAAAGGCATTTGTGGGAGCAGGCAGAATACGGCGGAATTCAAAATACCAGGCGCAAAACCACCAGGCAAGGCCCCAAAAGACCATGCAAACGGATAAAACGTTTTCCGATGAAACATTTTTTTCATCATTTTCTTTGGGAGGCAGTTTTTCAGCAAGTATAGCCATTGCCAGGGCAGAAACCGCAATGATCAGAGAGCCTGTGAAGCTGGGGCTTTGCCAGGGCCCGAACTCTTCGGCAAAGCGAGAACCGCGGGCAGCAGCCAAAAGCGATATATCACGGATAAAGGCAAAGACAGAGGCAAGGTGGATAATGATGCCGGCAATGATGATTCGGATATCCCCTAATGGCTGTTGTGCTGATCTTTCTGGCATCTTACTCAGGTTTCGTGAGGGCGACCTAAGTCCTACGGACTTTTGGCCAATGGACTTTAGTCCAATGAAACAAAGAAGGGCGCCTTCAACAGCCCAGAGCACAACGCTAATGCCTGGGGATAGTTCTAGGGGGATCACAAGATTCGCAAGGAGTATACCCAGGGCAAGGTAGGCTTCAGCATAACTTTTTCTGGCCTGTTTTTCTTTTTTTATGATAAACGCAAGGAGCAAATAGAAAACAGAGAAAATCGCCGCGATTATCGCGTAACCGTGCTCGACATAAGAAAAAACTTTCCACTGGAGTGCTGCCGCAGCAGCAGGGGTTCCAAGAATAAGGATTATGTCACTGTAATGTTGAAAGCGGTAATCATCATTTTTTAAGCTCCTAAGGCCCAGAATGGTGAACAGAAAGAAGTAGAGCAAGAAAAAAGGTTCGGAGCTTGAAAAATATTCTGGCGCATAACTTCTTATCGCCCAGAATAGCGAAAGAACCGATGTAAAAGAAAACGCCAAAAGGTTAAGCTCCTTCCAGGGTCTAAAAAAGGCGATGGCAAGAACGCCTCCATTAAGTATCGCGTAATAACTGAAAAGGAACAGATGATTATCCCTGCCAACAGAAAGGAGCAGGGGCGCGACAAAACCTCCAAGAAAACCCAATATTGCAAGGCTCTGGGAATTCTGGATTAAAGCCAATATCACTGCCGGCGGAATAAGAAGGCTCATCAGAACAATCGCGGGGATTAGGCCAAGGTGAGGGGTGAACCGGTAAGCAGCAAAAACCGCAAGGTAGAGTATTCCTATGCCCCCGCCTTGCAGGACAAGGAAGTAGCCCGGCCGTTTTTTTCTGAAACGCCAACCAAAAAGGATCATGGCGATTCCTACTGCGACAGCAGTAACAATGCCCATCTCTACGGTAAAAAAACCTCGCCGGGCCAGGAACGCTATAAGGGTTCCAAATCCGGCGGTAAGGAGGATCACTCCGCCGGCTGCCCAAAGGTTTCCTCCCCGGATAAAGGCTTTGAAAGCAGCAAAAAGCCGGTTTTGTTCTGGTGTCGGGACAGTTAAGTCAGGGGAAGCGTTTTCCTCTGGGAGAGTTACCTCGGTTTCAACAGGCGGAACGACTAGGTCGGTTTCAGCCGGAGCCACGGCGATTGTTTCAACGGGTGGTGATACTACCGCAGCGTCTTTTGTTGTTAAGTAGTCTATGCGGCGGCGGAGTGTATTGAGGCTTTCTTCCAGCCGTTTTGTTTTTCCTAAAAGGAAAATAACGCCTATTAAGGAAAAAAGGAAGGCGCAAATTATTAATACTAATACGATCCAGCCGCCCATGATCTCCTTTTATTTACTTTTCATGCTCCAGCTTCAATGTCTTTGTTGGCTGATCGCAGACTTCCGGTGGGCCAAAATATTGAATTGAACCCGGAAAGTGGAAGCAGGTTTTTACAGCCCAGGTATCACGCATAGAATCAAGGGCCTTGAAGGGAGCGCCTTCCAAATCCACCAGGGCTTTTTTTATTACCGGTTTTTTGGCTCCGTGACGCTGTTCCATGTTCATCATCATGGTAAGGGGAACGCCTCCGGCAATCCATTCAGATGCTGGGGCAACCAGATTTTTTACGCTGGAAAGATAGCCTGTCAGCCCGGAAGCAATTAACAGAAACGCGCTGTAACCCAGGGAGTAACAATAGTCGGTGTCAAAATTTGTAGGGAAAGCGCAGCGGCCTTCATAGCCAAAGAAGTGCCCCAGTGCGCTGAATTTACCTTTATAAATACCTTCATTTTTGAGTTTAGCCAGACGTTTTTCTGTCATGCCGATCAAGAGTTTTTCAGTTTCTATTCTGGAAACCTGAACATTGCCGTGAGGGTCCCTGTCCATTAGGAGTTCACTGGCAAATTCATGCGGCAGGGTTTGAAGCGTAGCGTAGGCTTCCGGGGTTAATTTCCAGTGCAGCCAGCTCATCTGCTCTGTAAAAGAACTTAATTGCGCATAGTCATCGCCGCTAGTTCCCAGAACATCGTTTATCTCTTCAATAAGTTTTTTTATTTCTGGAATGAATTCCACAAGACCTTCCGGTATCAGAATTACGCCGAAATTTTCCTTGTTTTCTGCGCGTTTCATAATTGAACCGCAGATATTCTCCACAATCTGTGTCAGAGATAATTTCTTTTCATCCACTTCTTCAGAAATAAGGCAAATATTGGGCTGGGTCTGGAGCGCACATTCCAGGGCAATATGGCTGGCAGCGCGGCCCATCAGCTTGATAAAATGCCAGTATTTTTTTGCGCTGTTAGCGTCTTTTTCGATATTGCCGATTAATTCGCTGTAGGTCTTGCAGGCAGTGTCAAAACCAAATGAAGTCTCAATATGTTCGTTTTTGAGATCCCCGTCTATCGTTTTGGGACAGCCTATAACCTGAATGTTCGAACCTTTTTCCAGAAAATATTCCGCCAAAAACGCTGCATTGGTATTTGAATCGTCCCCGCCTATAATGACTACCGCGTTGAGCCCCAACTTGGTAGCGGTTTCGAGTGATGCGGCAAACTGTTCCGGCGTTTCTATCTTGGTCCTGCCAGAACCTATGATGTCAAATCCGCCTGTGTTCCTGTAGGCATCAATCAGCTCGTCCGTAAAGAGCAGGGTCTTGTTTTCGAGCATCCCGCTGGGGCCGCCCAAAAACCCATATAGCGCTGACTTGGGGTTTCCCTTTTTTAGCCCGTCATAAAGCCCGGCAATTACATTATGCCCACCTGGCGCCTGGCCTCCGGAAAGTATAACGCCGACTTTTAACTCGCGGCTGTTTTCGCTCTTTCCCTTTGAAAAAGTCGCCAATGGCTTGCCGTAGTTGTGCTTGAAAATTTCCTTTAACGCTTCCTGATCAGTCACCGATTCAGTAGCTTTGCCGAATTCAACCGAAATAGTATTTATCTCTCCCCTTATAGTGGCGGGAAGCTTTGGTTTATATTCGTAGCGAGCCTTCTGTAAAGCAGAAATGTCCATGTTGTTTGATAACTCCTTGTAAAATGATGATACTGAAAATAGGGGTTAGGGACTAGGGGACTGGGGGGACTACTTGATACACCAGACGGCGTAGAGGGGGACGCTTTTTATTCCATTTTCAAAGCCGAAGTTTTTAGAAGATATGCGGATTGATTTTTCGATGTTGTATTTTTTGCGGAATGTATCAAGGCTTTTTGCTTTTGTATTCGTATTGGCCTTTGCCTCAATAGGAACGATTTTGTCTTGATGCTGGATGACAAAATCAAGCTCAGCAGTACCCTGGCTCTCCCAATAGTAGGGACGGATTCCGTTTGCAACCAGTTCCGCTGCCACATAGTTTTCGGTCAACGCGCCCTTTACTTCGCCGCCGTAGTTTTGCGTTAATATGGCTGCTGCAACGAGATTGCTTTTTGCGGAGAACAAACCCACATCGTTAAAATAAATCTTAAATGACAGCAAATCCTCATATCCGGCAAGGGGCATTTTGCCCTCGTTTGTTTTTGGTACTTTAATTACGATGTTTGCTTTTTCAAGCCAAAAGAGCGCATCAGCATAGTCCTTTGCCCTTGCTCCGCTTTGAATAAGGTTAAACTGGAACTTTCTGTTTTCCTTTGCGAGTTGGCTGGCTACGCTGTTGTAGGCGGCGATATTTCGCATAGCTTCGGTTCTGGTACAATACTTCACCATATCATTTGCGTACATCTCGCAGATGGCGAGTTGCTTTGCTTTTACAAAATCGAAGTCTTTGCGGTTGATATATTCCAATACACATTCCGGCATTCCCCCAACGGCTAAATATGTGCGGTATTGTTCAAGGGCTAATTCGTGCATAGCCGGGGAGAGTTCCTTGTCCGCGTAAAAACATTCCTCAATCATATCGCCAAGGTTCCCTCGTTCTATCGCCATAAGGAATTCCTTGAAGTTCATAGGGTACATATTTAGGATATCTACCTTGCCAACGGGGAAAGAGTATTGTGCATCGCGATAGAGGGCCAGTCCCAAAAGGCTTCCGGCGCAAGCTACATGGTATTCGTTAGCGGTTTCCTGAATGCGTTTTAGGGCGGTTATAGCGGCCGGGCAGGCTTGAACCTCGTCAAAGATGACAAGCGTACTGCCTGGCGTAATTGCCTGCCCAATAAGCTGTGAAAGTTCCATAAAGAGCCTGGGAATATTGTCCACGCCCTTTTTGAATACCGCTTTGAGTTTTTCGTTGTTCTCAAAAAAGAAGTAGGCGACATTTCCGTAGTGTAATTTACCAAACTCCAAAAGGGTGTAGCTCTTGCCGACCTGTCTTGCCCCGTAAATTATCACAGGTTTTCTATCGGGTTTTTTCTTCCATTCAAGGAGTTTTTGCTCGATTAAACGCTTCATATGCTCTCTTAAAGCATTATAGCATATCAAAACGGGGAAATCAAGCAAGAATTACACTTTTTCATAGGGAATAAGTGTAAAAAAGTATATATTCATTCATTTTTCAGCACCGTAACAGAACCAGGTGCCATCTTTGCCTTAGCCCCTGTTCCCTAGTCCCCGATCCCTACTCCCCTATCACAGTGCCGAGAAATTCTTCGCCGGAAAGAATCTTACTTAGATTTTCCAAATTCTTCCCTGCAGCGCAAATAACTTTAAGGCCGATTTTCGCTGCATGGCGGCTGGCAACAGGATCAAAAGGTACATTTTTACCCGGCGTCCATTCATCGCCGACCAGTTTGTGAAAGTCCTGCCAGGAGATTTTGTCTATGGGTTTGGCTTCGGGGTTTTTTTTGGGATCATCAGTGTAAACTTGCTCAATATTTGAAAGGTTTATTACAGAATCAGCCTTAAAACGTTCAGCTAAAAGTACAGCGTCATAATCGGAAGAAAAGCCGGGTTTCCAGCCAGAGGCAACCAGGACACGGCCAATTAGAGGTTCTACCCTGGTGGGATCTGTAACAACATCCTGCACGCACCATTCGCCCATTATTGCCTTGATAAGCTGGGCATTTAGCCGAGTGGCCATAATGCCAATCCAGTCCGCCTGCTCGTCAATAGCACCGGGGCATAAGTTCCGGTATGCGCTCTGCCAGGCCCTGGCTGGGCCGCCGCCGCCAATTACCAGTATAAAGCGCTGTTTTTCGTCATTTGAAAGGAAATCGCCTATCAGTGCCTTAAAGCTTTTAAGGAAGTCTTCATCAACAGTATTGGGGGCCACAATGGAACCACCCAGAGAAATTACGGTAACCATGTTTTTACTCCTCGATTATTATTGCGAATACATTCCTGTAATAGTAACATTACTCCATAGAGAAGAATAGGACTCAAGTCCCCCTACGGCTTCTTCCCAGAGGTTTTGCAGGGCAAATTCCCTGGGGCGGCCTACAGTCCTGCCCCTGGGATCCATTTGGGCAAGAACAGCCTGGCCCCTGGAAAACGCGATATGCTGGTTGTCGCTGTTTCCAAAATAGTAAGATGCCCGGTCATCCCTGACAATAAAATCTTCGGAAGCAGCTCCAGCGCCTAGAAAGGGATCAACCGGAATCCAACCATAAGAATCAATCCAGAATTCAGCCCAATAATGCCGGACTGTGCGAAGGTATCTGTTTACCAGAATCCCGGCAACAGGTATGGCAGGAATATCCGCTGCCCTGGCCAGTGCGCAAAAAAGCAGACTTGCCCTGTAGCTGTCGGCGGCTCCTTCTTCCAGCGCTTCCAGTACCCCGCCACCCAAAACCTCAGACTGAATGTTGCCGTTCTGGAGCAACCAGTCGTAGATCAGCTTGGCCTTAAGGTAAGGGTTTCTCTCCCGTCCTACGATGGCCGCGCTCTGCGCTTTTACCGCATCATGGTCAGAAGGGATCAGGGGCGATGGCAAGGTATAGATCATTTGAACCGGGGAATTCAGGTCCTGCCTTATATTCTGAGTCTGAATAACAGTTTCTACCGAGTAAACATCCATCACATAAGAAACAGTTATTTGCCTGGAGCTTCTTGCAGGAAGATCCATGAACTGATAAAGGGAAACCCCCCTGTAATTGTCAACATAAGGGTCTGCGTTACGTGAAAGGAGGCTGGTATTCCTTTGGGAAGCCGAAGACACAGGTTTTGGTATCCATAGATAAAGGGCGTTTGGGCTGGACGCTTCTTCAACCCTGATATCTACCGTATAAGAAAGGGTATAGCTCCTTTTATCCTTAAAAGTTTTTACCCCTGGTTTTCCGGTTATTTCAAAGAAAAACGGACGGGAATCCCCACGAGAAGTTCTGACTTCCAGATTTCCGCTAACAGCACCGTCCGGGACGCGGATGCGGATTTCCCGGTCGCTCCAAAGTTCATAGCCAAATTCCGTATCAAAAATTTCCACCATTTCCTGTAAGCGGCGCTCTGCGGGCATCGAAGGGGACGATTCAGCATCCCAGGCAAACCATACGCCGCCTGAATCCCTGGAGCTGCCAAAATTGCTCCCATGAATGGAAATAAGGGAACCAATGGAAGCGGATCTGGGTTCGATATTGTTAATTTGGGGCGCGTTGCCAAATTCATCACTTTTTACAATTTCCGGTATGGAAGCCTGGCTGGCAAAGAGAACAGGATTGCTTTTTCTGTTTCCCCTGTAAACATAGATAAGGCCCGGCTCCGCGAATTCGGAAACCGTAATTACTATTCTGTTGTCTTCCCAGATTACATAAGAAGAGAGGGTGGGCTGCGCACCGGCAATGGTTATATAGGATTCATTTTGTTCTGCACCAAAATTTTCTCCGTAAATTAAAAGGGCTTCTCCCATTATACCGATGCGGGGATCAATAGAAGTGATGATAGGCGCTTCTTCAACACAAGCAGTTAAAAACAGAGGAAAGAACAAGAAGATGAGAAGAAAGCTCCTCATGGGGAACCGGTATTCCCCCTACGCGCTTCTGCGGTTTCCGTAGTATAGGGATAAAGAACCAGCTCTATTATTATGAGGGCGTCTTCATCGGAATCATCCGAACCCAGGGGGAAGAAATAGATGAATTCCTCAAATTCCATGGGAATGGTCTGCATGGTGGTATAGAAGCTAAGGCCGTCGGGGCTGTTTATCCAAATCTGTCCCTGGGCTACCAGAAAATTATTGCCGTCCGAACGGAAAAACGGGGTAAACTGGACAGCTATGATAATATTAGTGCCTACCAGCGTAATCCCTACGGGCCTTCCAGGTATGGTTATTTTGGAATTTACCGAATTCCACACAACATTTTGGTTCTGCTCCACAATCTGGGTGGCAATATCCATTATAATTGCTCTGCTTCTCAGCCCCGGCGGTATATCTTCAATAGAAAATTCCTGTGCGGAAGTTACGGTATGGACAGCCAGAAAAAGTATACCCCCAAAAAGGGTCAGCCGGGCTTGGGAAGAGGTCATCAGCGCGAGCTTCTCCCCTGGTAATCCACCGCCCTAAGCAATGCAGGTTCCCCGTAGCTGGAGAAACTACGCGCTTCAGGAAGTTCGATAACCACATTATCTGAGGACTCCTGCCTGGAAAGGTACAGAAGTACGCTGTTCAAGTCTGACATGTCAAACATGTCTTCATCCGCGCCCATATTTGCGGCAATTCCGTAGGACTGTAATCCCTGCCCCGGAGCGTTACTCGGGTATTGCAGGCCCTGTACCGCCAGGAACAAGACTGCAACAAAAACCGCTGCCGCTGCTGCTGCCAGAGGAACAGGCAGAGAAACGCTACGTCTCCAGATTTGGTGATTGTTTGCTGCCTGGTCACTGTGAGCCGGCATTTGGGAGATTACCTTGTTCCAAACCTTGCTTTCTGTTTCCGGCAGCGCTTCTACGCGGTTTTTTTCCAGAACTGTTGAAAGCTTCTGATATTGCTCCAGCCGATTCCGGCATTCCTGGCACGAAGCCAGATGAGCCTCCATTTTTTCTTTCCACGGAGAAGGAAGCTCTCCGTCAAGATACAGGGACAAAATTTGACGATCAGGACACATTCGAATTATCCTCCGTTATTAGCCCGGCCAACCGTTCCCGGGCACGGAATACCCTAACTTTAACATTCCCTTCGCTAATACCCAAAACCCGTCCTATTTCTTTGTAATTCAATTCCGCATATTCTTTCAATATCAAAACATACCTTAAATTCTCCGGCAACTGTTCCAGTGCCTTAAGAATCTCTTCCCGTGATTCCTTTTTAAGAAGCAGGTTCTCGCCTGTTTCTTCTTTTCTTACATCTTCCCTAAAAGCCTTCTGATATGCCTTTTTTTCCCGCATTTTGCGTTTGGCATAATTCAGAGAAGCATTTTTTACAACCCGAATTAGCCAGTATTTTGCCTCTTCCGGATTGGGGAATACCATTTTTTTTTCGTAAAGGCGGAAAAACGTTTCCTGGCATAAATCTTCCGCAGCTTCTTCGCTGCCCGCAATGCGGTACGCGACCCGGAACAAAATGGGGAATACAGTTTCATAGAGTTTCCGGAATTCCCTGGTAGAAAAACCTCCCGTTTTTTCTTCGTCTGGGATTGGACTTGAAAACTCTGCCGCCACCGTTTCATTCTTCATAATAAATAACAATACTCACCATAAATTGTTACACACGCTAACGGTGTTTCCATGTGGTTCCTGTAGGCGAATCCGTCAAAATAATCTGCCTTTCCAGGAGCTGATTGCGAATTTCGTCAGCCCTGACAAAATTCTTAGCTTTTTTTGCCTCTGCCCGCTCAGCGATCAGGGCTTCTATTTCCGCGCTCAAGGCCGGATTATCCGTTCCCTGGCTTTTTATGGCCGCTTTATCCAGGTTAAGCCCCAAAACCTTATCCATCTCAAAAACCGCCTCCAGCACCGCTGCCGCTTCCTCCCCAGAGCACTGCGAGTTCTCCCTCAAAAGGTTCCAAAGCTCCGCCAAAGCCCGCGGAGTAGAAAGGTCTTCTTCCAGCGCCTTATTAAAGGCACCCATGTTAACGGTGTCAGTCACCTTTTTACTGCCAGGAACTCTTTCCGCAAAGGCACGGATACGGTCAAGCAGGGATTTTCGGGAATTCTTGGCGCCTTCCAGGGCCTCGTACGAGAACTGAAGCTGGCTGCGGTAGTGGGCGCCCAAGAGGAAATAGCGGTAATCCAGGGGATCAAAGCCTTCATCAATCAATTTTTGCAGGGTGATGAAGCCGCCTTTGGATTTGGACATTTTCCCCTTGTCCATAATAAGGAATTCGTTGTGAAGCCAGTATTTTACCCAGGGATGCTTTCCCGTGGCTGCCTCGCTCTGGGCAATTTCATTGGTATGATGAATGGGGATGTGATCAATGCCCCCAGCGTGTATGTCAAAGGTTTCTCCCAGATACTTGATGCTCATTGCGGAACACTCAATATGCCAGCCCGGATAGCCCCGGCCCCAGGGACTGTCCCAAATTAGGGACTGGTTCTCAAATTTGCTTTTGGTAAACCAGAGCACAAAATCATGGGGATTCCGCTTGTTTCCGTCGGTTTCTATACGCGCCCCGGCCTTTAGTTCGTCAAGGCGCAGCATGGCCAGTTCGCCGTAATGTGGGAATTTGGAAATATCAAAATAAAGGTTGCCCCCGGCAGAATAAGTATAGCCATTGGCTTCTATGCGTTTGATAAGGGCTATCATTTCTTGCACATGCTCTGTGGCTTTGCAAATTATTGAAGGTTTTTTGATATTAAGATTATCCATGTCCCGGAAAAATGCTTGAGTGTAAAATTCGGCAAGCTCCAGGACGGATTTTCCCCGCTTTTCGGCGGAGCGGAGCATTTTGTCATCGCCTGAGTCCGCGTCATCAGAAAGATGCCCAACATCGGTAATGTTCATTACATGGGTAACATCATAGCCAAGGTGGCGCAGCGTGCGGACCAGTATGTCGTGCGTAACATAAGCCCTGAGATTCCCTATATGAGCATAGTCGTAAACAGTGAGCCCGCAGCCATAAAAGCCGACTTTGCCCGGAACTATAGGCTCAAAGGGCTGCAATTTCCGGCCAAGGGTATT
>JAIRUO010000279.1 GCA_031254385.1 Treponema sp.
AAAATCCCCCTTGCTTTAGGCGCCAAGGATGGCGCTGGAAAAAGGCAACGCTGACGAATACGCAGTATTCGTCAAAAACTAAAAATCAGCATGGATGCTGATTTTTAGTTCATCTTCCAATTCGCCAATGCTTTAAGTCCCATTATTCCAAACAGTACAATCACCACAATGCAGAACCAAATCCAGTCTCTAATATGTCCGCACACCAGAAGCAAAGTAGCGATATAAAGGCATAAAGGCTTAAAGCCAAGCATTTTAGACGGAAGGGAAATCACACGCTTCAAAAGAATAATCAAAAGTTCCTTTACCGAGAGTTCCCAAGTCGGCCTATCCGAAATCTGAATTCCATCGCTTTTACTCATTTTTCCTCCATTCGGCCTGTAACCTTTTATTACAACAGGGGACATTATTGGGCCTCACGCCGTGCCACCTTTTTCATCTACGCCATACGCACCTGCTATGGCGATTAATTTGGCGTCATCCGATTTACTCATAATTCCCCTTGCATTACGCTGATTTAACAGGCCATATCATAAAATTCTTTGCAAACAGGCTTTATAAGCCAGTAAGGTTCTTTATGCCTATCCTTCTTCCCTATCACCGCACAAAAACACAAACGGCAATTCTTTGTTGACTTTGCCGACACCTTACAATGCAAACAGTCAATACAACATTTCTTTTTCATTTATTTCTCCTTTCCCGCCATGGACGGTGGGTGTCTACAAGTCCGTGGAGTTTTACATCGTAAAACTCCAAGCTAAAAATCCGCAAGGAAGCGGATTTTTAGCATTTCACTTTTCAAAATATTGCCAAAAATTGTCATCCAGGTCATAAACCGTTTTCCCTTCCTTTGCCAGCCTTGCCAGAGCTTCACGGTCTAATCCCCGAATAACCACCTCATGCCCATTGCGCTGATACCAGTCAGAAACGTCAGTAATGCGCCGTATCTTCGCAAAAGGCTCTTGAGAATTAAGAATAATACTGTCTTCCAAAATACCAGCAACATGGGTAGCGGTTCCGGCGGCCACCATGCGATCACCATGCCTACCGTCTTTTTTCGTTACATAGAACACAGCCCGAATATCCCCTTGCCGTGGGTTCACTTTCGTAAAAACCCGTTTAAGCAAATCATCAGCGGTAGTCCTAATTAAAAGTCCAGTAGCGGCAAACAACGCCATGCACACAGCCCCCGAACAATCAGACTTTTCAGGGTTTTCCTTACCCCACCCATACGGCGAGCCGTATTGTTTGCCAAGAAAATAAATAAATCGATCAGTCTCATTCATTTTTTCAAATTTAACTTTTTCAAATTCGCTTAATGCTTTCCAGTTGATATTCATTATTTCACTCCTGCCTTAAAAAAATTGACAATAATTGCGACCGCCAGAGCCGCAGCAGAAATCAAAATACTTATCACAGATATTTTTTCCTTGCTCCGTTCAGTCTCCTTCTTCTCCAGCCTTTGAACACGCCCGATAACGTGTTCCCTAAATTCCTTCATTTCCCCCTTTAATTCCTTTATTTCTG
The DNA here is from genome assembly GCA_031254385.1 of Treponema sp. Next base: position 1,528 of record JAIRUO010000279.1, read on the forward strand.
AAATAGTCTCAATAATTAGCCTTTGTTCATCATTTGTCATAATCACCCCCTGTTTCAGTTATACGAAATGAAGCAACAAATGCCTTATCTCGCTTATATCGAAATGCAAACGCATTTATAATTCCCATTAATTGCTCATTTTTACTTTGTATCTGGACTTTCGCCCCCACCCTTGCATCGAACAACGCCCTATGCGTTTTCACCGTAAATTCACGCCTATTCTGCAATCGTTCTGCAAGTTCCCTAATTACCCAATCTTCATAGTGCGATTTATTATTAATTTCATATTCCGAAAAATAAGAACCTGTTACATTCAAAACAACAGTCCCAAACTGATTAACCGCTTCGCTGTCTCTCAAAAAACATGAGCGGTTAAGGTCAAGAACAATAGGACGACCAAAAATAGCAGCCTTATATACATCTCCGTCATTATTTTTTTGTAAAGTTAGGATTGCTTTATCATGGTTAGCCGTAACGTCATAATAAGAATAACTAAACGGCCCCCCATCATAATCAAGCCTATTTTCCGCTTCTTCCTTAGTGTCTATTTCGTCAGCATATACAACGGCCCTTTCCTTGCCGTCTTTGTCGATAACAGAATATTTGGCTTCATACTTACCAGCTTCAATTTCACGGACAAGCGGATATTTGAATGGGTAATGGGCTTGCAAAAAATCATCATAGAATACAGGAGCTTCGTCATACCGCCAAATTTCCTGCTTCTCAAGCGAGACAGGCATATTAACTTTAAGCCGTACAGAGTTCCGGTATAAATCCGCCCTAGCAATTTTACGCAGATAAAAAATATCTCCGCCTTTAATCAAATATGGATCATCGCCGCTTTGCTCATTGCTCCCTGCTAATTGCTCATTGATCTGGTACGGTGAATGAGCAAACATCAGCGGTTTTTCAACAGGACATTCAAGATGACAGCGGTACGCCGTTGCAAGGCTGGACAGTTCAGACCACACATTACGCCGCAGTTTCACATAAGGCAGAGTTACCAGAACAGTAGAGCAATCAATATCATTGCCAAAAAGATTAGCCCGTTTCGCTATGCCGTGAACAAGAGACTTTTCCTGCTGTGTCTTATCACAAACAACCGAATAGGCAAACACCGTAGGGGAAGTCCAGTCCCTAGCCTCATCAGTTTTCCGAAGTTTAGCAGACAAATCATGCAGGCCAATCCTAACATACCTTTTACGCCCCGGCCCCCGAATATCCTGAATTCCCTTATCGTCAATAAAAAAAGTAAACCGCTGAAAATACGGAAGCCCATCACCAATAGAGAATGAAACCTTTACTTGCGTACCGGGGCCAGCGTTTATATAGGAATATGCTTTATTCTGATTATCAAAAAGTATCTCCCCTCTTGCAGAAGTACCGCCAGACGCTTCTTTTAAGCCAAAGAAATTCGCCTC
>JAIRUO010000045.1 GCA_031254385.1 Treponema sp.
CTTTACATTAAGCTAATGGTGCAGATTCCGGCAAGACTCAGCAAAAGAGGCCGTGAACTAATGGAAGAACTTGCTAGGGTAGAAGGCGAAGACAATGCGCCTAAACCCATACCCCTGTCGGAACTTGCAGAACAACAGCGTGGGTAGGATTTGCTTTTTGCACAAAATTTGACTTGCTTTTTGCACAAAATTTGACTTGCTTTTTGCACAAAATTTGACTTGCTTTTTGCACGGTAGAATAGTAGACTAAAAGCAGGGTGGAAATATGATGCTTAAACAAGAAGGATACAAAACAAGACTTGCAGATAAAAAAATTTCGGAATATTTAAAGCTTTTCGGCGCTATTTCTGTAGAAGGGCCTAAATGGTGCGGCAAAACATGGACATCCCTTTATCACGCGAACAGCGTTGCTTATATAATGGATCCAGCTGGTAATTACAGTAATAGAACAAGGGCTGAGCTTAACCCTTCCCTGGTTTTGGAGGGAACGCCCCCTCATGTCATAGATGAATGGCAGGAAGTCCCGGGAATTTGGGATGCAGTCAGATTTAATGTTGATAAAACGCCCGGCTTAGGGAAGTATATTCTAACCGGTTCTATTACCCCACCGCGTGAATCGTACAAGCACAGCGGTGCCGGTAGGATCGCTATTGTGCGAATGCGTCCGATGACCTTGTATGAATCAGGTGATTCGACAGGAGCGGTGTCTTTTGCTTCGTTGTTTTCTGGCAAAAAAATTAAGCCTTTTGTCGCTGATATTGACCTCGGCCTTCTGATTGACATTACCATACGCGGTGGGTGGCCTCAAACACTTAATTTACCTATTAAAAAGGCCGGGAGCGTTTCAATCGAATATATCAATGCACTTCTAAAAAACGATTTATTCAGCAGTAGCTTTTCAAAACGGGACACTGCCAAACTGCAAGTTCTTTTCCGTTCATTGGCAAGAAACAATGCCACAACAGTCAGCGATACCACCATAACAGCAGACATTGACGGCGAAAGAAGAAAAAAGCAGAGTAACGATGATATTACGCTTTCACGTAACAGTGTAGCGGATTATACTGCCGACTTAAAGCGTATATTTGTTATTGAAGATATTCCCGGCTGGGAACAGGGCATTCGCTCAAAAACCAGGATACGAATGTCGCCAAAAATGGTATTTGCAGACCCTTCTTTGGCAATAGCGGCACTTGGTATTGGAAAGCGGCAATTGTTCAGTGACCTCTATACTTATGGGTTTATGTTTGAAAATCTTTGTCTGCGCGATCTTTCCGCTTACGCTGAATTTCACGGAGCTTCACTTTACCATTACCGGGATAACAGCAACCTGGAAGTTGATGCGATTGTAGAGATGAAGGACGGTGCCTGGGGAGCGTTTGAAATAAAACTCGGCGAGAACCATGCTGAAGCCGCCGCCAGAACATTGATTAGGCTAAAAAATAAAATGGTCACTAATGGGGCAAGGGAACCTTCCTGCCTTGCTGTAATAACAGGTGGCGGTCTCGGCATGAAACGCAAAGATGGCGTATATGTTGTCCCGGTTAATGCGTTGAAACCGTAAAAAGAACACTCACTTTATTGCAAACAAAGTTCTCAAAAACTCTTCTCCAGCCTCCAGGACAAGGTATAAGTCCATTTATCAGGAAATTCTGGAGCAGCGACCCTAAAACTTATGCGCCCAATTTTTGCAAACCTTAAAGAAGTATTCAGCGAAAAATCCCAAATATTGTCTTTTTCTGCCCTGATCAAATATCCTGCCTTTAGGCTGAACTGAACGCCTTTAAGGTTCCATGATACTTCGGAACTGATTTTGGAAGATTCAAAGTTATCAAAACAAGGCGGAAGAGGAAGAGCTAAAAACAGATCGTTTTCGCTTAGATTAGTAAGGCTATGGATATTTCCTGTAAAGACAAAACGCAGGACGCTTATGTTAAACGCCAAAACCGCGCTTATGCTGTCTTCAGTTTTTAAGGGATTAACGGCATTTCGGCTAAGGGAAAGAGATACCCTGGTAAAACGGAAAAAAGGATTGCTTCTGGCTGGAGGCGCGGAAGGCCGGAAATAAATATCAATAGAGCTTCGGTTAAAATCTTCGCCAAGACCGGGAGAACGTAAAACAAGAGTTGCCCTAAAAAGGCCGGATCGTATCCATTGGCGTTCAAGGCGGCCTGCGATTCTGAAACCTGCGCCCGGAATATTTCCGTCCCTGCCCACATAACGGCTGCCTGCCATATCTATGGCAAAAGAAAACTTCCAGGGTTTTGTACCTATCCTTAAGGCCGCATTAGCGTATAAATCTCTGCCCCAGGCAAAGGTCTCGGACAGGCCAAAATCTGCGGCAATGCTCCAATTCCTGGCATCAAAGGCGGCCCCAATTCCGTAAAAGCGGAATTCTCGATCCGGCAAAGGAGGAGAAAGAGAAAACCAGGTACTTGGAGTTTTTTCTTTTAAAATGCGTTGGGTATAAAAGCCGTCCAGCTTAAGAATAGTATATTTGTCAAACTGAAATTCAAAACCAGTTCCAAAAGCAGGGTTATATTCATTATCCATTTGCGCAGAGACAAATCCCGTAATTACGCCCCAAGTGAATATATTCCATTTGGGGAGGCCCAGATAAAGGTAGACTTCCGGTTTATTGGTAGTAGGATCGGTTCTGAGGTCGCTGGAATATGGTTTGCGGTTTTCCGCATAAGGTGGAGCCTTTGCCCAGACATTGCGAAGCCTGGCCGGAAGCCCGTATTCATTTAAGGCGCCCCATAAAAGACGGCTGTTCCCCAAAATGTTTCCCGGAAAAGATCCGGTATTCCTGCTCCCGTTATAGTAAAGACCTATTCCGGGATTTATTTGGCCTTCATTTTCTGTGGGGAGTTTCCGTTTATCAATACCCTGCAAACGGAGAGTCAGGTATAGCCGAGGAAACCCCAGTTTGATTTCACCTCGGTTGGTTAAAGTTCCGCCACTAAAAATCAGTTCCGGAGAAAGATCCTGATCGACAGTTTTGAAACTATTAGTCCAGGAACCGGCCCATAGAAAATCTAATGTAAAAAGCTGCAAGTCATTATCAGCGGCATACCCGACAGATGAAACTAGCCAGAATATCAGGAGAAAACTCGCTTTTTTCAGTGATGAGTTAAACCTGGTGTGGGAATTATTTACGCTGCCCATACCACCTTTAACGGGTTAGGCATGCATGGTGCTTGTACTACTGGCTCTGCCAGACCTGGCTTTGTTCAAAGCCGTTGATGGATTTGATCAGGGCAAGCCAGTAGTCAGCTTCAGTTTTGGTAGTGTATGGGCCTACGCGGACACGGTAATACAGGGTGCCGTCAATGGTCCGGTTTTCGATGATCGAAGTAATGCCCTTGGAAAACAAAGTATCTTTAACTCCCTCGGCGCGGGCAAGGGTGGAAAAAGACCCTGTCTGTACCCAGTAATCGGGATTGGTTCTGGCTGGTTGGGCTGTAGCTGTGGCAGCGGTACTGGAAGGAGGCGCGGAACTCTGCGTGCTGGCGGTACTTGAAGGAGCTGTTCTCGCAGGAGTTGTCTCGACTGTGGGAGCCGGCCTGGAAGGTGGGGTCGCGTCAGGAACAGCCGCAGTACTGGGTCGGCTTACATTGATGACAGTTGATGAATCGGTATTTTCCGTAGTGGTATTTGCCGGAACAGTAGTAGGGACAGGATTAGTAACAGTAATTTCTGGAACCGCAGGTTCATTACTTTGATTTTCTGCAATTCCGGAATTTACTTCCGGCGGAGAAGTATAAGAAAGGTCACTATACGATGAAGCGCTTGGATTGGTATAGGCCGGAAACGAAGAACCAGCCGGAATAATGCCGCCTGATGCTAGATTAGGAGACGAATTACTTGTTCCGAGCAGCATTATGGCTGCCCCAATGACTATGACAAGAAATACTCCTACCGAAATAGTTACCAATAATATCTTTTTCTGTTCCATATCTTCTCACCTTAAGATAAACCCAAATCGGACAGAATTTCATTTATCCGATCTTCCGGTCTTTTTATAAACCTTACTCCCAAAAAACTGATGAACCCAGAATATCCACGGTTCTTTACTCTGTATATATCGGTTCTTTTTTGGAAATATTGAGATGAGAAACCTTTCTGGCTAGTAAAACGTCTGAATATATCTTTTAGGGAAAGTTTGTCTCTTTTTTTTGCCCTGATTAGACGGGTAAGCACAGGGGCTTCGACAACAATAAGCGCATTCAGCATGGAAAAGGCAGAGGATTTGTGCAAGAGAGCCGCATTTATTACGCAGGGCCTTTGCTGCGCTTCTATCCATGCGGCAGTTTCCAGGTTCACAGCAGGATGTATAATGGCTTCAAGATCAGCCAGTTCACCAGGCTTTCCAAATACCTTTGATCCCAGAAGTTTTCTGTCCACAGTGCCGTCTGGCCTTAGAATGTCCTCCCCAAAACGGCTGGCTATCTTCTGCTTTTCGGTTTCTATGACCTTATAGCCGAGCTTATCCACATCCAGAACCGGAAGTCCATGCTTTTCAAGAATAGCTGCAATATGGTTTTTCCCCGCGCAGTAAGCTCCGGTTAGGCCAATGATCAAGTATAATGCTCCTTAAATAATTCTTTAACCGTCCCTATAATTTACAGGAGAATAATCTCCGACTTATATAATAGAGAGAACAGAAGAATATGTTCCAAACAAATACAATCGAACAGTATACAATTTTAACACCGCGCTCAAACAAAAACAATTCACCCTGTGCTAAAGTCGCCAGTTTGCTTAGGGAATACTATCAGAAGATAGATGAAAATGGGGCCATGCCTTTTCCTGATGAGGAATCCTTAGGGATATCTATTTCGGACGACCAAGCTATATCTTTGGGCGTGGGGTCAAAACTCGCAGCCTTTACAGCCGAACCCAAGAAACCGGATTCTACTGTCATACGTATATCTTTCCCTGAAGATTACGGCACTGCTCTGGTACTTGCCGAACATATTCCCAGGAAGCTGATAGAAGCCTGCCTTTTAAAAATCAGACATTACTTATTGCAGTACGGGAACAAAGAATATGCCCTGCATAAACTGTTAGTACAGCTTCCGGGAAAGGAACCTTCGCTAAAAAATATAATGAACAAAATTCAGATACAGCCTTTGGACTGTTATGGCATTATTGCGGAAGGGGGGGAATTCTCCTATCTGTTCTGGGCTTATTTCTGCGGCCTTATCAAAGATGATATTAAAAAGAGGAAAGACCGTTTTACAAATGAGCATACCGCTATCCAGGCAGTTCATGTAATAGAAGCATTTAACGGTTATTACAGATCAATAGCGGTCAAGGCAAAAGAAAAAGAACTGGCCTTCAAAAGGCTGGAGCTCAATCTTGCAAAGCCTCCCTTTTTCTACACCATGGATCAAATTGTAAAATTTACCGGCGCAAAAGGCCTGCCGCTTCTGGGACAGTACAGCACGAAAGAACTATCAGAATACTTAACAAAAATGACATCAAAAAACATTGAGAACAAGCTGCCGGAATTACTCATTTTTTCAGGTCCAGGAGCTGAACGCTACTTTATACTAAAGAATAAGATTCCTCAGCTCTGCACAATGCTCCTCGCGGAAGCAAGGGAAAAAGTAAAAAAAACAGTTAAAAAACACTGGCAATATCTTCTTAAGAATTACGAAACTGAACCGGCAATGGAGACCGATAAAGACTTTGAAAGAAGGCTGATCCAGTTTACTGAGACACTCTGCCCCATGCTTAATTTTCTCCTGGAAGATCCAAAATTACAGCTTGTATATGAAGAAATAGACCAGAGCAAGGAGTTTTCTTCGTCAAGAATCTTTGTCAAGGGAGTACAAGCCCCTTATTCCTCCTTGTTCTTACTTAAACGCAAGGAAATACTGGAAGACATCCGGTTATTTCTTCCGTTTTGGCATTCTATTCCTGCATTTGTCGCTATATGTAGTTTTTCCAAACAATTTAGCAGAAAACAAGCCGTTTAAATTAAAAAAAAGAAGCACCCTGCATAGTAAAACCGTAAATAGGAAGCATGGGCAGAATTGCAATTATTCTGACTCCATGACCGGCAGGCTGGATATTGCCGGAACTTATTTGTGGGGAAATATCCCCGGAGGTTTTATGAATAACTTAAATTCTATTCTTATCGAAGGCAATTTGGTACGGGATCCCTTGTACCGATCCACTGCCAAAGGCACGTCTCTTTGTACCTTCAGCCTTGCTTCCAACCGTTATTACAAACAGGATTCGCAGTTGGAAAAGGAAGTAGGCTTTTTCGACGTAGAAACTTGGGCAAAGTTAGCTGACAATTGCAATAACCTTGGCCATAAAGGGCGAGGGGTAAGAGTAGTAGGCAGACTCAAGCAAGATCGCTGGACCGGTACAGACGGCAAACCCCATTCAAGGGTTACCATTGTGGCGGAACATGTGGAATTCCGCCCCGAATTCAAGAAAGACGCACAAAAGGCAACGGAAGCGGATGGTGAAGAAGCCGTGGAAAGTGAATCTCTCTACGAAGAAGATAGCATAAGCTCCCAACTCGCCGGTGAAGCGAGCGAAACGGAGGTATGCGAAACCGTGTTTTAGGGAATGGGGACTGGGGGACTAAGGGGGCTGAGGGGACTGAGGGACTAGGCGAAAGTCCTGAACTTCTTTTTATCCCCTGGTGCCTTTGTGTGGATATTGCATACTTTGCGAAAAGCCCTCAAAAGTGGTATGTTGTAGGTAGGAGATAACATGAAACTTCGTTTCATGTTCGATTAGACTGTGCGGCGATACTGCCGCACTAAATAGAGGTTAAATATGAAGGCGGCACAAATAGCCAATCCCCCCAGTTTTGAGTCGGTAATGGCGATCTTGGATAGGGTTGCCAAACGGCAGGAAGAAACTGACCGTCAAATGAAGGAGACTGACCGTCAAATGCAGGAAACTGACAGACGGCTAGGGAAACTCGGCCTCCGTATGGGCGAAGTTGTTGAATATTTGGTTGCTCCCAATCTTAGGGAGAAATTCAGGGAGTTGGGATATGATTTTCCCCAAGCCAATCACAATTCCAGTGTTTCCGATCATGATAATAACATATTCCTTGAAATTGACATTAAACTGGAAAACGGCGATAAGGCTATGCTTGTTGAGGCAAAAACCAAGCCCTCTACCGAAGATGTGCGGGAGCATATTAGACGCCTTGAAAAAATGCGTAAATATGCCGATCTGCATGGCGACAGACGTGCATTTTTAGGCGCTGTTGCAGGCGTGGTAATGACGGATAATGTAAAAAAATATGCATTAAAACAAGGCTTTTTTGTTAT
>JAIRUO010000096.1 GCA_031254385.1 Treponema sp.
GGAAATGACAACACGCAGGCTGAGAAGGAACGGACGTACTACTACCATTCTGATCACTTAGGCAGTGCGCAGACGGTGACGAACTGGAAGGGCCTGGTGCATGAAAGACTGGAGTACACGCCGTACGGCGAGCTGTGGATAGACTGGAAGAACGCTGACGCTCCCGAAGATTCGACCCCCTTCAGATTTACAGGCAAAGAACAGGACCCCGAGACGGGCCTGTATTACTACGGCGCGAGGTATTTGGACCCCAAAACGAGCCGCTGGCTGAGCGGAGACCCGGCGTTAGGTGAATATTTGTCTGTTGCGCCGGTTAGTGATGACGCAAAAAAACACAATCAGAGTCTTCCGGGGATGGGGGGCGTGTTCAACACTGTTAATATGCACGCGTATCATTACGCGGGGAATAATCCGGTGAAGTATGTGGACCCGGATGGGAGGAATGATGAAATCTCCCACAGGGAAACTGACAAAAGATTTGCAGACTGGTTAAGGGTATGTGACCCTAAATACCACATAGTAGCTCAAGATGTAAAAATATACATAGAAAATCAAGCGACACTGGGTTATAGGCCGATCGATGCACAATTAACACAAACGGCAGAAGAGGCTTTATTGGGTCGAGAGATATATGCAATTGTAGGAATAGTAGTTGTAGTCTTGCCGCAGATACATATGGTGGTTAGCTCTAGGGGTTCTGGTACAAATACGTCAAATGTTGCTACAAATACATCAAAGATTAGAACTCTGGATAATCCAAATTCTTTAAAAGGTGCTACCAAAAGTGAAGTTATAAAACTGATACCAAAAGATTGGACTGTCAGTCCAGCTAAGAAAGGTGATGGCATACGCTATTTAAGTCCCAATAAAAGTGATTCGATTATTATAGAGAATGGATGGTCAGGGAGTACTAATGTTCATGTAGGACCATATGCGAGAATATCCCTTAATGGAAAAGTTGAAAGAATACCTCTTGCTGGTAATCCTGACCTGAGGAAATAAAATGTTAGAAGAAAAAATTCTTTGGGCAGCAATTGAAGATTATGCGGGACTTTGGGAAGTAATATGGGAATTTGGCAATGAAATTCCTCCAATATCTTTTAATGAAATTCAGGCAACGGTATTGTCACTTTTTAATCAAGGTTGCATAGAATTGTTTAGATGCAAAGAACCATATGGTGAAGTGGTAAAAATAGATGATGGCTGTATGGATATTCTTTCTGATAAAGCTAATTGGGATACACCAAATCAATCTACTTCTTCTTCAGTAAGGATATCAGTAACCGAGAGTGGGGAAAGACTTTATCGTACTTTAATTGCTCGTAGTGTCAACAAATGACCAACATCATTGGGAATCACATTCTCCAGGTGAAGGGGAACAATACAACACGGGAAACAGGCATTTTATCGGAGCTTAATGCTCAATTTTCCGCCCGTAATGTAAAGAAATAGAGAAACAGAGTTATTTGTAATTTAAAACATAGCTACGGCACGCTTGGGATCGCAAAAACGCTTTTTCAGGAGGAAAATAAAGGCAAAAACAGGGCGAGATTATACTGTGGGAGCATATAAAGCATTGAGAGTACCAGCGCAAGAAGCGGGGGTGCTTGAATAACAAAGGCTTGACAAACATTTTTCCTTGCGTTATATTATTTTCATGGAAGCAATAATACAGGAAATTGATGTTGAAAGGCTGTTACCTATTTTCGATATTCCTAAAGAAATATGGAATAGCCGGGTGGAAGTAACTATCAAACCTATTAAAAAAACATACCATGGGACAACGGCGGAAAGAATTGAACAATTCAGAAAAAAATATAACCGTGAAGTTTTTATTGAACAATTGAAAGAACAGGCCGCTAAAGGTTACACATTTGGCTTTGATGTCCGTAAAGTAATAGACGGGACTGAAACTGAGGAAGAAACACAGGCCCGTTACCGCCTTGAAAAGCAAACGTGGGGTAATGCCGCAGGAGGGGAAGTTTGACTAAAAGTGAAGTCATACTTGACACTAACGCGGTACTTCGGTTTATTACCGGCGATAATATGGAGAAATGCCAAAAGGTTTCAACCTTGATAAATACAGATGCCTGTATTGTTCCCATAGAGGTAATTGCCGAAGCAATATATAATCTGGAAAAATTTTATAAGCACCCCCGGCAACTCATTGCCGATGAAATAAAAGATTTTATTGCCATTAAAGAAAATCTTGTTCTTGAGGAAAATATAGTCAAATACGGTTGTAACACTTTTGCCTCAACAAATCTTGATTTTGTTGACTGTCTTCTAGTTGCATACGCCAATGTCAAAGGTAATCCTGTATTTACTTTTGACGAATGTTTGATTAAGCAATTGGGACATAATGCTTTTAACCAAAGGTAAAAAGGTACAACCTATGAATTTTGTCAAGGTAAACACGATGACACAATCGCTAAAAACGTCACCCAAAACAACATTACGCCCCCTGTTTTTGCGGGAAAGAGGGTTTCTGACCCACAAAAAAGGCGGAAAAACGCCCAAAATTCCCGGCGCAGTAGCTTATAGGGGGAATCTTTTTCAAAAAAAGTTCACCGGAAAAGAGCGGGACCCCGAAACGGGCCTGTATTACTACGGCGCGAGGTATTTGGACCCCAAAACAAGCAGGTGGATCAGCGGCGACCCGGCGTTAGGTGAATATTTGCCTGTCGCGCCGGTGAATGACGAGGCGAAGAAACATAACCAGAACCTTCCGGGCATGGGGGGCGTGTTCAACGCCGTCAATATGCACGCGTACCACTACGCGGGGAATAATCCGGTAGTGTATACAGACCCTGATGGGAGAGATATTTTCTTGTTAGGAGGAAGATATAGAGAAACACTTGCAAATATAAATCTGTATTCAAGGACTCAGTATACAGTAGGGGAAGGGGGCAGGCTGATTCCAACAGGACAAATTAATGACAGAGGTTCAGCAACATATTCCAATATAATAGATGATATGAATAATAATTCATCAATAAAAGTAGGAGTGATGACAACGACACGTGCGCAAATGTCGAATGGTCGTCTAGTTTATCCAGGGAATTACGGTGAAGGGGCAACAGTTCCTCCACGAGGTACCGGAGAGGAAAATACATGGTTTGCTGGTATTAGCGGACGATCAAATAATAGAGATATCCATGATCAAAATGGAAATATTCTCAATAAAAGTCCAGCAGAGATTTTAATTCATGAACTTGTAGGGCATGTATCACCGCAAACTCAGGGAAGAGGTTATGAAAATGCTGACGAACAAGAAAATGTTGTACGAGGAGAGTTGGGGCTTCCACTAGTTAAAGTACGCCCTGACCATTTAGCAGAAACAGGAAGCACAAGGGATTGAAATATGTTAAGATTTGTTATATGCATACAGCTATTTCTTCTACTAATATTAACCTGTTCTATTGATGATAAACCTTTAATAATAAATAATGCCAGAATAGTTGCTGACGATCAAGCGATAGAAGTTTTTTTTGACATTGTAAATACCTCTCAGAAGAAAGTATTTTTTATTTTAGAAGGTGTCACTCCTTATTCTGGAATTCGTCGTACAACGTATTTCTATGATGCAGATACTGGGTATAGGATACAAGGAATTTCAGAAAATATTACAAATTTTCCTGATATTCACACTCTTTCTTCGTTTCAAATTCATCATGCAGAGATTGAATATGAAACATATCGAAAGGAAAATTTTGGTATTGTTAATGAAATATGCATTATTATAATTCTTTTACCGGAGAATGATTATGAATTTTCTGATTATATTGGATATATTGGAACAATCAAGAAATATGGTAGAAAAATAGCCGTAAGGGCAAAGTGTAAAATCGGTGGCGCAGAGAAAGCTGATACGGAAATTCCCTTGTGTACCCTGAAAGCCCGTGATGTAAAGAAATAGAGGAACAAAGTTATTCGGTACACGCAAGGGTAGCAGCTATCGAATTTGCCTTGTGGTGTTATGCGATATGGTATACTATATGTAGTGGTGTTGCGAATAAAAGTGTTTGGTTTTGAAAAGGCGTAATGTAAAGAAATAGAGGTTTTTACAGGGTTGTGGTATACGGCGGAAATAAGTAGTGGGGGTGCTGGAATACGACCCGTAATGTCAACAAATGACCAACGCCATTAGGAATCACATTTTCCAGGTGAAGGGGAACAATACAACACGGGAAACAGGCATTTTATCGGAGCTTAATGCTCAATTTTCCGCCCGTACTATAAAGAAATAGGGAAACAAGTTGTTTGCTGTTTTTAAACACGGCTATGGCACGCTTGGGATCACAAAAACGCTTTTTCAGGATGAAAATAAAGGCAAAAACAGGGCGCGATTATACTGTGAGCGCATGGCTTTTCTGCTTACAGACACTTGTTCCAACAGCCATGCTGACTGCCTTTTGTCTTTTTTAACCTTTAGTTCCCCGATTTCGGGGGCGATCTTGGCCGGTTTATAACCTTGTCTAGGCCGCTTAGAACGAACCGTCAGGAACAGGCATTGTTTTCTGGGGAAAAACAGGGTTATTCTTGTTTAAATCGGCAATTGCACCGTAGAAATGGCTTGTCTTCCCCCCTATCAGACAGTATAGTATAATTATGGACGTGGACATCAGATTCAGCGAATCGGCGTTTAAGCACGGAGTTACCACGGCTGATATACGCTGGGCGTTTGACAATGTTTTGTACGATGAACAGTTTTGCGAAGGTGATGAGAACTCGGACATAGGCAGTAAACATCTGCTTATCGGCTTTGACCGGAATGCCAATCACCTTGAAATCTTGTACAACGTTATTGACGAGAATACGCTGAGAGTATTCCATGCCATGAAATGCAGGAATATCTTTTTGACGTTAATATAAAGATATAAGGAGTAACTGATGGCAGCAGATTTAACCGAAGAAGAATACGACGCTTTAGACGAGTATTACACAAAGAATCCGCCTAAAATAGACCCGATGAGAAAAGGAACTGGCTTTTTTACCCGGCGGACGCTTAAGGCCCGCACGATAACGGTTGATAATCTGTCGGCGGCCTACCTGACAACTAAAGCCATCGCCGACCACAAAACCCCGGCGGACATAATTAGTGAAATGGTGCAGGAAAGGATTTCCGCTACAGTATAGGTATGAGAATGTCATCAGACAGAAAGGACAGAATCTTGAGTTATCTTCTGCATGATGGTGGTGTACAGGTGTCTGACACCAAAATTCCCTTGTGCACATTGCAATCAAACTATATTGCTGACATTAGTTACCATGGTTGTAATTGTTTGATATAAGAGTAGATAACTTACGGATGTAATGCTATCGCGGGTATCTGTCTGAAACCCCGCCTCATTCGCGTTACCAAAGAGGCTAAAGCCACCTCATTTAACGAATTCTGGCATATTTAGTGCAAATAAAACGCTTGCGCTTTCAAAAGTTTAGAGTTATCATATAAAAACAATGAACGGATCTTTATTAAGGAAGCAGGGGAGGCACGGGTTAACACGATGACGCAATCACTGAAAATGCCGTCCAAAACATCCCAACGCCCCCTGTTTTTGCGGGAAAGAGGGTTTCTTGGCCCAAAAAAAGGCGGAAAACCACCCAAAATCCCCGGCGCAGTAGCTTATAG
>JAIRUO010000202.1 GCA_031254385.1 Treponema sp.
TAAATATTCAGTCCATGGTATTCGGCAATTTTGGCGAAGATTCCGGTACTGGGGTCTGCTTTAGCCGTGATCCCTCTACGGGGGAAAATGTATTCTACGGCGAATACCTGATGAACGCCCAGGGCGAGGATGTAGTTGCTGGAATCAGGACGCCGGAAAAACTTTCCCATTTGGCAGAGACTAACAAGAAGGTCTATGAAGAGCTTGTTGCCATCAAGGACAAGCTGGAAGACCATTTCCGGGACATGCAGGACATGGAATTCACCATACAGCAGGGAAAGCTGTACCTGCTTCAGACCAGGAACGCAAAACCCGCCGGCAACGCTGCGGTAAAATGCGCTATTGACATGGTGGCGGAAAAACTCATTGATAAAAATACTGCCGTACTCAGGGTAACTCCCGCTCAGCTGGATCAGCTACTCCACCCCATGATAGAGATCGAAGCCCTGCGCAAGGCCAAGTCTTTGACCAAAGGATTGAACGCGTCTCCCGGCGCAGCTTGCGGCCGCATTGTTTTCACGGCGAAAGACGCAGAAGACTGGTGCAAAAAAAATGAAAGGGTCGTTCTGGTTCGCAACGATACCAGTCCGGAAGACATTGGGGGCATGGCTGTTTCAGAAGGCATTCTAACTTCTACCGGAGGCATGACAAGCCATGCCGCTGTTGTAGCCAGGGGCATGGGAACTCCCTGTATTTGCGGCGCAAAAGAAATATCTATAGAAGGGAAGTACCTGAAAATTAACGACAACACCTTTAAGGAAGGGGACTGGATAACCATTGACGGTTCTTCGGGCCTGGTATACGGGGGTAAGCTGCCTCTGTTTTCTCCTGATATTTCCAAGGACGAGAACGTCAAGACTTTCCTGGGATGGTGCGACAATATCCGCAACAAGGCTGTACGCGGCAATATTAAAGGTTTTGAGGTCAGGACTAACGCCGACCAGCCGGGAGACGCCAAACGTGCCTTTGACTTTGGCGCACAGGGAATAGGGCTGTGCCGCACAGAGCATATGTTCTTTGACAAAGAAAAGCTCATCCACTTTAGGGCTATGATTGTGGCGGAATCGGAGGCAGAAAGAAAAGTCGCGCTTCAGAAAATTCTCCCCTTGCAGCAGAAGGATTTTTACGGCATCTTCAAGGCCATGGAAGGAAAGCCTGTTACCATAAGGCTCCTTGATCCGCCTCTCCATGAATTTGTGCCTCATACCAAAAAGGAAGTTAACGAGCTTGCGGCCTATCTCAAGGTAAAAGTGAAGGTGTTGCAGCCGAAAATCAACAGGCTTTCAGAAACCAACCCCATGCTAGGTCACCGGGGCTGCCGCCTGGCTGTAACCTATCCAGAGATTTACGATATGCAGGTGGAAGCAATTGCGCTGGCCGCTGCAGATTGTATAAAAGAAGGCATTCCCGTTGACCCGGAAATTATGATCCCCATAGTAGTTACTGCGCGGGAATTAAGGCTTTTAAGGCCCAATGCGGAAGCAGTCATTAAGTCTGTATCAGAAAAAACAGGGACTGCCCTGCATTTCAAGATCGGCACGATGATAGAGGTTCCCCGCGCAGCAATACGCTCCGATCATATTGCCAGATACGCTGACTTTTACAGCTTTGGAACCAATGACCTTACCCAGATGACTTTCGCATTTAGCCGGGATGATTCCGCGTCTTTCTTGCCCTCTTATCTTGATAAAAAGGTTCTAGATGTGGATCCCTTCAAAGCCATTGACGAAGATGGTGTAGGCTTCCTCATCGATTACGCCACAAAGCAGGGAAGGTCTGTGAACCCCGACCTGAAAGTCGGTATCTGCGGCGAACACGGCGGCGATCCCGGCACCATTGATTTCTGTTACCGCGCTGGATTGAACTATGTCTCCTGTTCGCCTTTCCGTGTTCCACTGGCAAGGCTTGCTGGCGCACAGGCGGTTCTGCGCAATTCCAGCACAGTAAAAGAAGCCAAGAAAACAAAAGGCCGCGCTGCAAAAGCAAAACCCGCAAAGGCTGGAAGACCAAAAGCGGATAAATCCGGCAAAGAGAAAACCGCAAAGGCAAAAAAAGCCGGAGGCAAAGCAGCAAAATCAGCCGGTCGCAGAGGCCGCCCGGCAAAAAAATAAAAATTTGTCGCTTTTTTCACACAAAGGCACTAAGGGACAAAGGCACCAAGGGAAGAAAGAGAAAAGTAATATTATTCTTTTTTCTTCCCGTGGTGTCTCCGTGCATTTGTGTGAAAATATATCAATATATAATATCTTTGTGCCTTTGTCCCTTAGTGCCTTTGTGTGAGAAATATCCGAATGAGTAATCCGATTTTTTCAACTCTGGTCAGTCTGCGGGGTAATCCCCGTGCCTGCGTATATACGGAGCCTCTTTGGGGGCTCTCCATGAACCTCTGCTTTCCCTATGCGTCAGTTTATATGATCGCGCTTGGGCTTAGGGATACGGAGATTGGGTTTGTCGCAACAGTATACATACTTAGCCAGGTAGTTTTCGCGTTTTTTTCCGGGCCCATTACTGACAAAATGGGGCGGCGTAAGGCCACGGCAGTTTTTGATTTTATCGCCTGGTGCATACCCTGCATCATCTGGTGGCAGGCTCAGGGTTTTATGTTTTTCTTCGTGGCTGCCCTGCTTAACGGCGCAATGCAGGTAACCGTGAATTCCTGGGACTGTCTATTGATAGAAGATGCTGAAAAAAGTGAGATAACAAAAATCTATTCCCTTGTAATAGTCATGGGCCAGTTCTGCGCCTTTTTTGCGCCTATTTCTTCAGTGCTGGTTGAGCGGCTCACCCTGGTTCCGGCAATCAGGATACTCTACATAAATGCCTTTGTGCTGATGTTGATTAAGTTAGTCGTGCTCTATTTAATGTCAAGGGAAACCCGTACCGGCCTGGTAAAAATTGAAGAAAACAAGGGTAAGAATATTTTCCAGCTTGCCGCAGGCTATGGCGAGATACTTAAAATTATTATCCATTCTAAGGGAATAGTTTTTTCCATAGCCATAGCTGTTTTGGTAAAGATAGTCAGCACCTTAAACATGACATTCTGGCAGGTAATTGCCAGCAAGAAACTCCTGGTTCCTGATCCCCTGCTGCCTCTATTTCCTATTGTTAAGTCCATTGTGGCTATAATTTTTCTTTTCCTGGTTGTGCCCCGGCTTTCCAAAGGGCTCCTCAAACTGCCGCTTCTGGTTGGCTTTGCCTGTTATTTTATTGGCCAGCTTATACTCATCCTCATTCCTGTTGATTGGGCAGGAAAGTATTTCCTGCTCGGCGTTTCCCTGATCTTTGACGGTTTTGGATTTGGCACCCTGGACATGCTTGCCGTATCGCTGATCGCCATTCACATACACCTTGGAGAACGCGCCAGGGTCATGGCCATCCTTAACATGATCATCATGGCCGCTATTTCCCCCTTCCCCTGGATAGGCGGAATGCTTTCCGATATTTCGCGCAACTTTCCTTTTATACTGAACTTGTGTTTGTTGGGTCTCGGTATACTTGTTACGCTAGTATATTATAGGAGGAAGGGGATCGGGGATCAGGGAACGGGGAACGGGGAGAGGTGTTAGCAATCTGGGCTTGTAGCTTCACGATTCGCTTACTAACAAGAACCCCTGTTCCCTGATCCCTGATCCCCAGTCCCCCTCTTCTTTTAACCATTTTCTAACAATTGTCTCATCACTCCCTAACAAGAGCCTTTTATTTTACAGGTAACTTTTATTAAGGAGTAATAAAAATGAAGAAAATTATTGTGTTGATTCTTTCTGCTTTGATTGCAATGGTGCCCCTTTTTGCGGGTGGCCAGTCCGGTTCATCTGCCCAGACGCAGGCGGCTACGCCTTATACCATCGAAGTGGGAGGTTCCACATCCGTAACCCCCCTGATGGAACGTTTTGCTGATGAGTATTCCAGGCTCAATCCGCACATCAAGATCAACATCAACGGGACAGGTTCCGGAGACGGGATCAACAACGCGGGGGTTCTCTATCAGATTGGCATGACCAGCCGTGAGCTTACCCCTGCGGAAATAGGAAAGGGTCTAATTGAAGAAGTCATCGCGATTGACGGTATTGCGGTTATAGTGCATAGCTCTAACCCAGTGGCGAACCTTACCATGGATCAGATCAAGGGCATCTATACCGGTGCAATCACTGACTGGAGCCAGGTGACTGGCGGTGCAAAGACCGGGCGTATTGCGGTTATCAGCAGGGAACCGGGGTCAGGTACACGGGGCGCTTTTGAGGAGCTTGTTGGCTTCCAGAATCAGCTTGTCGCTGGCGCTAACGAGTTCACCAGCACTGGCGCAATTTTATCCAGCATTAACACGAATCCTGATGCCATTGGCTATATTTCGCTGGGTTCGGTGAACGATACGGTAAAGGCCATTTCTGTAGGCGGAGTCGCCCCTACCACGGCTAATGTTGTGAACGGCAGCTATAAAATCGCCAGGCCCTTTATTGTTCTTTCGGCAAGCAATGCCCATGCGGAAACCAAAGCCTTCCTTGCGTGGATGCTTACCCCTGCCGGGCAGGATATTGTTGGAACAAGCTGGATTAAGGTAAGATAAGTAAAAGGACGCCATGCCGGGACTAAACCGCAAGTATGTTGATTCGTTTTTCAAGTACTTGTTCAGAATTGTATCTTTCTTTTCGGTTCTGGCATTGGC
>JAIRUO010000243.1 GCA_031254385.1 Treponema sp.
CAAAGCCGTTCGATTTCAAATTTGATATAATCAAAACGGCCAAGGGATTCAAACAAGACCCTGTGCGTATGGCCGATTACCGAAATGCAGTTATTCGTCAGCGAAAAATTATACGCAAAGCGTTCCGCATGGAACCTGCGGTGAGGGTTCCTGGCCGAAGATATGTTCCTAATTCCTAAGGGCTTCAAAAGATATCTTAGGCCAAGCCGGATTATGTTGTTGAATTTCGCATACACGTGCGAAGACTGATGCCCGTGGTATACATATATGGGAAGCATGCCGGTTTCTATGCGTGTCGCGTTATGCAAAGGATAGGGATAGCCTTTTTCAAAGATAAGGTCTTCATCATGATTTCCCAGATTTTTATAGAGGCGACCGGCTGAAGCAAAAAGATCAAATACCCGGTACAGTTCTGCCCATTCTTTGCGTATATCTTTAATGGAGAATTTGGCCAGCTCTTCAATGTCCCCGTTAAGGATCAGAGACCAGCCGTTCTTGTAATAATATTCCTCCAGTATTTTTATGAGTATAACACCGTTGGGGCGAAGATCGTCACGGCGGCCGGAGCCCATGTGAAAATCACTTATTATTAAAACCTTGCCGCCCTGAGCTATGTTCAAAACCTGGGTTGCAAAAAAAAATGAATCTTGTTCTTCGGCCATTAATATGTTCCTGCGGTATCAAATACTTTATCGCCGCCTCCGGTTTTTGCCTTGCTTGTTGAGCGGCGTTTGTTCAGTTCAGACAAAAAGAGTTCCTCGTCCAGAGGAAGCGTAACGGTTTTGTCCAGCCAGCTTGAAAGGTGCATGGCATTGGAAAGGGTAAGGCCGTGAATGCCTTCCTTGCCTTCCGCGATGAGCGGCGTGCCGTGCAGAATTTTCCCTGCAAAGGCTTTAAGGACGCCGTTGTGTCCTTCGTGTAAGCCGTCGGTTGGTACTTCCTCAACAGTTTCGGGGGGGCGTTTGAACCCTTCTGGACAGGTCTTGCACCATTCACGTTCATTCATGGAGAGTTTGGTAAGCTTAATGGCTTTACCGCCATCACAGACTAGGCTCCCCATTTCCAGCGTAACTTCAAAACGGTTGGTTCCCGGCGCATCGGCGGTAGAGGTAATAAAGGTGCCAGTAGCGCCGTTGGGGTATTCCATGTACGCGGTAACATCGTCTTCTACTTCTATATTGTGCCATTTCCCGTTATGACAGAATGCGCGGACACGGTTTGGCATTCCGCATATCCATTGGAACAGATCAAGCTGATGCGGACACTGGTTGAGCAAGACGCCGCCGCCTTCTCCGTCCCAGGTCCCGCGCCATCCGCCGGAATCGTAATAAGACTGGGTCCTGTACCAATCGGTAATAATCCAACTTACCCGCTTAACAGCGCCAAGGGAGCCGCCCTGGACAAGCTCGTGCATTTTGCGGAAAACGCAGTTAGTCCTCTGGTTGAACATCATCCCAAAAACTAGGTCCTTTTTTGTTGCCGCGAATTCGTTCATTTCCCGGACCTGCTTGGTATAGACCCCGGCCGGTTTTTCGCACATAACGTGGAGGCCGTTTTTCATCGCTTCTATAGTAAGGGGAGGATGGTCGTAATGGGGAACTGCCAGAAGGACTGCATCAACCTTTCCGCTCTTGATGAGCTCCATGCCGTCATTGTAAATGGGCACGCCTGCGGGCATGTTTTCCGCGCCCCATTTCCTGCGGGCTTCCAGCCTGTCCGCTGCCGCGCCAAGCTCCATGCCTTCTACCATGCCGCCAACTATTGACTTGATATGGGCCGACCCCATATTGCCCATGCCTATAACGCCCATTCTGACTTTGTCCATTCTGTTTTCCTTGTATTAGGGGTTAGGGGTTAGGATTTAGGGGTTAGGGACTAGAAATCCCACATTCTAGTTACTAAATCCTATATCCTAAATCCTACATCCTAATCAGTATATCAAATTACCAAAAATAATGTTAGAGTATGATGAGGAGTGCGCATGAAACTGAATAATAAGGAACTTCAAAATAAGGGCCCTTGGGAAAAGGCGGGTATTGAATTAGCCAAGTTTGACCGGGAAAAGATGATAGAAGCAACAAAAAAAAGCCCCCAGTGGGTGCATTTTGGGGCGGGGAATATTTTTAGGGCTTTTCCTGCGTCAGTAGCCCAGAATCTTCTGGATCAGGGGCTTCTGCAGACCGGCATAGTCGTGGCAGAAGGCTATGACGGGGAAATTATTGATAAATGCTTTAGCCCCTTTGACAATTTATGCGTTCTGGTAACCCTCAAGGCCAACGGAAGCACGGAAAAAAAAGTTATTTCTTCTATAGCTTCATCCTTTCGTATTGATAGGGACATTGCCGGGCTAAAGGACATTTTCGCGAGCCCTTCATTGCAGATGGCTAGTTTTACCATTACTGAAAAGGGCTATTCCTTGGCAGGCCGGGACGGGGCCTTCTTCCCCGATATTGCGGAAGATATGAAGGCCGGCCCAAGTGGAGTCAAGAGTTATCTGGGTCGCATTGCGGCCTTGTGTTACGAGCGCTATGCAAACGGTGGCCATCCTCTGGCTCTGGTAAGCATGGATAACTGTTCGCATAACGGGGACAAACTCTTTGCGGCTGTTGAAGCTTTCGCTAAAGCCTGGGCAGAAAATAAAAGTTCTGATGCTGGTTTTTTAAGCTATGTGCGCGATCCAAAAAAGCTCTCCTTCCCCTGGACTATGATCGACAAGATCACGCCACGGCCTGATGACAGCGTCCGCGATATGCTTATCGCCGCTGGCCTGGAAGATATGCAGGGCCTAGTCACGTCAAAGAATACTTATGTCGCGCCTTTTGTAAATGCCGAAGAAACCGAGTATCTGGTAATAGAAGACTCTTTCCCCAACGGTAGGCCCCCCCTGGAAAAAGCCGGGGTTCTGTTTACCCAGAAAGAAACTGTGGACAGGGTTGAAAAGATGAAGGTCTGCACCTGCCTTAACCCCCTGCACACTGCCCTTGCGGTGTTCGGGTGCATTCTGGGCTACCAGCGCATAAGCGAGGAAATGAAAAACCCTAATCTGGTAAAACTCATTGAAGGCATAGGCTACAAGGAAGGATTGCCTGTGGTTGTTGACCCCGGCATACTCAAGCCAAAAGAATTTATCGACACCGTTATACAGGTAAGGCTTCCCAACCCCTTTATGCCGGACGCGCCACAGCGCATCGCCTCTGACACTTCAATGAAAATTCCCATTCGTTACGGTGAAACTATCAAGGCGTATATCGAAAGAGGCAAAAACCTGGACGACCTTAAACTTATCCCCCTGGTCTTTGCCGGCTGGCTCCGCTATCTTTTGGGCATTGACGATCAGGGCAAGCCCTTTGAAGTAAGCCCCGACCCCCAATACGAAAGCCTTAAAGCCAGCCTTGCGGGCATTAGCCTTGGGCAACAGGGGCCTTTCCACAGCAAGCTGGAGCCCATCCTTTCCAATCCGGCTCTGTTTGGCGTTAATCTTTACGAAGCGGGCCTAGCTGAGAAAACGGAAGCCATTTTTGAGGAGCTAATTACCGGCCCCGGCGCAGTTGCAAAGGTGCTAAGCAAATATACAGCATAGCGAGAGATCGATTATGGTTAAGCGGGTTATTGTAATCTTTAAGACTCATCTGGATATTGGCTATACTGATCTGGCTGAAACGGTATTAAAAAAATACAGAAGCTCCTTTATACCTCAGGCTGTTGATTTGGCTCAAAAAGTTAATACCCAGGAGAAAAAGCGCTTTGTCTGGACTGTGGGCTCCTACCTTATCTACCATTACCTTTCAAGCCCAGATGTTTCTGATGAAAATAAAGAAAAGCTAGAAAAGCTATTGCGGCTGGGCTGGATACGCTGGCACGGCCTTGCCTGTACCACTCACACTGAGCTCTCTGACAAGGCTTTGCTGGATTTCAACCTTTCCATCTCAAAAGAACTGGATGCCAAATATGCTCAGAAAACCATT
The DNA here is from genome assembly GCA_031254385.1 of Treponema sp. The sequence continues at coordinate 3,966 of JAIRUO010000243.1, forward strand.
GCAGCAAAAATGACCGATGTGCCGGGGCATACCATTGCTATTATTCCTTGTTTTGAAGAAGCAGGAATTGAGTATCTTCACATTGGCGTAAATTCAGGATCACTCATGCCAGAAGTTCCCCGTCTCTTTGTGTGGCGTTATTTGTCATCTCAAAAAGGTCTGATTGTAAATTATGCGGGTTACTACGGCGAGCCTTCGGTAATTCCCGCATTAGAGGATGACGAACAGGTGTGCCTTGAATTCGCCCATGCTGGCGATAACGACGGCCCTCCCTCAGAGGCGTTTCTTGACGACCTTTATAATAGGCTTGCGGAAAAGTACCCTGACGCGGAAATAGAGGCAGGAAGCCTGGACGATTTTGCACTGGCATTGCGTAAGGTGAAAGACAGGCTCCCGGTGGTGGAAGAAGAAATTGGAGATACCTGGATACATGGCATTTCATCCGATCCCCTTAAAGTGGCTCAATATAAGACCTTGCTTCATCTAAAAGATCTCTGGATAAACGAGAGGAAACTCAACGGAAAAGCTTATGAAAGTTTTATGGAAAATTTGCTCCTAATTGTAGAGCACACCTGGGGTTCAGATTCCAAGCGTTATCTGCAAGACTTTTGTCACTGGAAAAAAGATGAGTTTAACAAAGCCCGATCTGCAGATCTGGTAAATGAAGATACTGTATCTTCGTATAACCGTTTGCTCCTTGCCTCCTTTGGAAAGCATACGGAAGTTTTTAGGAGGGAGGGAAAGGCTTCCTATAAAAAATTTGAAGAATCCCATGCTGAACAGCGGGCCTATATTAGCAAAGCTGTCTCCGCATTGCCTCTGGATCTGGCAGCCCAGGCCAGAACGGAAATTGAAAAAGTTGCCAGGGCCTTTCCCGGCGGCCCTGAAGCCGCGCTAAAAAAGGGCGTTGTTGCAGCCCCCTTTGTTCCAATAACCATTAACGGATGGACGGTGATTGTAGGCAACGCGGGGGAAATCCGGTATATCAAAAAAAACAATTTTGAAAGGGAGCTTTGTTTCTGCAAATTCACTTACGAGCTATTTGACGGAAAAGCCGTAGACGATAATCTTTTTTATTATGCAAGAGATATTAAAACTAATTGGACCTGGTTTTGCCCCAGTTTTGGAAAAGCAGGACTGCGTTATGAATCAGGAATAAAAGCCGGAAATTACGCATCAGAAAGCGTCCGGCTTTCTGTAGACTCAAACTCCCTTTACATAATTCCCAAAATGCCGACCTTCGTCTCTGAAGAATACGGCTGTCCCAGAGACCTTGTTATTGAACATTGTTTTGAAGAAGACTCCATCAGGACCACCCTGTACCTGGGCCGCAAGGACGCGAACCGCATACCCGAAGCCCTTTGGCTCGGAATGAATTTCAAGGTGCCTAATTCTAACAATTGGGAAATGGTAAAAATAGGTCATGCTGTTTCCCCCCTTAAAATAGTCAGGGGAGGAAGCCGCCGCCTTCACTGCGTAGAAGAAATTGCGTATTCCGGTGTTGATGCTTCAATCAAGGTATACCCTGAACACTCACCCCTATGCTGCCTGGGCGAACCTTGCCTCTACAATACAGACGATGATTTTGGCAGCCTTGATAAAGGTTTTCATTTCCTTCTTTTTAATAACCGCTGGGGGACAAATTTTAAGCAGTGGTTCGAGGACGACTTGAGCCTTTCCTTCAAAACAGTTATAAGTCGATCTGCAGCAAAGCAATGCCAGAGAAAGGATGAGCGATGAAAAAGATGACCAGCACAAAAGCAGGCTATGTGGAAGGCACTGTATCCATCATTGTAAACGCCGCTCTCTTTATGCTCAAATTATGGGCAAGCATTATAACAGGCTCAATTGCGCTGGCAGCGGATGCCTGGCATACCCTCTCGGATTCATTAACTTCGATTGTCGTTATAGTTGCAGCAAAACTATCATCAAAAAAGGCGGACAAGGAACACCCCTTTGGCCACGGCAGATGGGAACAAATCGCTTCCCTTTTTATTGCCGTTTTCTTGGGGATCATCGCGTTTGAATTCCTGAGGAGTTCCGTAATCAGATTCAACAGCAGGGAAAGTGTTGAATTCGGAACGATTGCAATCATAGTAACAATATTTTCCATTGTAGTAAAAGAAGGGATGGCGCAATTCGCCTTTTACATAGGGAAGAAGTCCGGAAATTCCAGCGTGTCCGCAGACGGCTGGCACCACAGGTCAGATGCGCTGACTTCGGTTGTCGTATTGATAGGTATTTTATTTGCAAAACAATTCTGGTGGATTGACAGCGTATTGGGATTTTTCTCCGCCCTGGTTTTATTTTACGTTACCTTCGTTATACTGAAAGAATCAATTAACAAAATGTTAGGCGAAGAGCCAAGCAAGGAATTAATTGACAGCGTATCAAAAGAAATCGTCAATTATTACGAAGACGATATGCAGCTTCATCATTTGCATCTGCACAACTATGTGTCGCATAAGGAATTGACCATGCACATAAGGCTTAACAAGGATCTATCTATTGAAAACGGCCATGAAACAGCCTCATCCATAGAAAGGCTGATAAAGGATAAATTCGACATTATTGCCACGGTTCATGTTGAGCCGCTATTATACAGAACACCGGGGCACAGAACCGTGGAAAAGGAATAGCTTTTATGACGAAGTATTGGTATCAGAAACAACTGCGTATTCTGCAAACTGTTTTGCGCGAGACGGACATCATTAATTACGATGCCAAGGCCGTTGCCGAATATATGAAGAAAAGCGGTTCCAATACGCTTGTAGTAAACGCCGGCGGCATTATCGACTTCTTTCATCATAACACAAAGCTTTGCCATGCCAACCAGTTCATGAAGGAAGGCCAGGAGATTCTTGCAGATTTATGCGAGGAATTGCACAAAAACGACTTCCGCATTATCACCAGGATTGACTTTAGGGGTGCGCAAAAGTACCGCTATGACGCGCAGCCGGACTGGTTTGCGGCAAACGCGGACGGCTCGCCAAAAATAAGAGGCGATGGGCTCTATTCCCCCTGTTATGTGGGCGAATATTCCAACGGACACGCAGTGCGCTTTGTAAAAAATTTGATGGCTAAGTTCCCCATAGACGGAATATGGGAAAACTCGGTGGCCTTTGACTGGGGGACTTGCTATTGCCGAACTTGCAGAGAAATGTACAAGGCAGAAACCGGAAAGGAGATACCAGTTGAAGGAGACTATGCCTCTCCCCTCTTTTTAACATACCGAGCATGGAAGGAAAAAAAGGTTGACGAGCATATTATACGCATTAGGGACACGGTAAAATCCTTTGGCGATGATAAGGCTTATTCTGCCGAAGTGTTCAGCATGTTCGTTAGCTCTGTCTTTTCTGGCATAGACGTGTACGTGGCTAGGCATTTTGACTATATAGTGGGCGTGGGCTTCCTCACCAGTTCTGTTACGGGCAAACCCTATGACGATTTAACTTGCGCTTCTTCTGCGGTCAGGTTCTTAAAAGCCATTGATCCCCATAAGACCACGGTACTTTTAACTGGCAATAACGGAACCCGCTGGCGGCTGGTCAAAGACCCGTCTCAGGAAACCCGTACCTGGATGTGGGAGGCAGCCAGCGTCGGAGCAAATTTCTGGAACTGTATGTTTAACGGCCAATACCCTGCGGCAGCGGATGACCGCCGCAACGCCTATATAGAGACGGACGTTTATCATTATCTAAAAGAAAACGAAGAACTGATACAAGGCCAGGTGCCAGTAACAGACGTAGGCATCTATTTTTCCAAGGCATCAAGAGACAAGGCCCATCTTGAAAAAGACAAGAGCTACGAAATGAGCATCAACGGCCTTGAGGCGGTGCTGGTTGACAGCCACATACCATACGGCTTTATTGCTGATAAAGATTTCACACTCGAAAAAGCCTCCAGCCACAAGGTCTTGTGCCTGCCCAACACTATGTGCCTTTCTGACGCGCACACAGACATCATCAAAAAATATGTAGAGAACGGCGGCAGTTTAATGGCCAGCTATAAGACTTCGCTCTTTGACGAAAACGCCAACCCACGCGGCGATTTTGGCCTAACAGACCTTTTCGGGCTGTCATATACGGGCATAGAAAAGGATACCTCTTTTGACTGCTACCAAATGGTGCGCCTACCCTCCCATCAGATTACAACAGGCATGGGCGCAGACAAAACAAAATACTTTATAAACGGCGGCAATACGCTGCTGACCACGCCCATTAACGTAAATGGCGGAAACGGAGGAAACGGCGAGACCGTCTGCTCTTATGTACCCATCATTCCCAACCAGTACCCGGAACAGGCTTATATACGCATCACCGAAACTCAGTTCCCAACGGTGTACAGCCGCAAGTACGGAAAAGGTCAGGTTGTGTTCTTCCCAAACCAGATGGATGCCCTTGTCTATACCAACGGCCACGAGGACTATTATCATCTTGTGCGCAATTCACTAAACTACCTGTGCAAGCAATGGACACTTGAAACCGATGCGCCAGAAAGCGTCCACGCCGGCTTTACAAAGCAACTTAACAGCGGCGTTTACATACTGTCCTTTGTCAATGTGGGTTCTTCTGGCAGAAGGGCAATCAGGCAGCTTAACAACGCTCTGGCGTTTAGCGCTACCCTGCACCTCCCGGCCAAAGAACTGGTCTCGGTAAAAACCCTGTATTCTTCCGATGGCGAAGTTACACAAATAGGTTCTGCCAGCGCTGACAGCGAGGGTCGGCTGGAAATCCATTTACAGATTCCGCCGTTTAAGGAGTTCATCGCCGTCGCTGTCGAAGTGAAGTAACTCACCTTACACAAAAACAAGAAAGAACCACGGATTACACGGATTAATGCGGATGAACACGGATTAAGAGGAATTTTTATCTTTCCAATCCGTGAAAATCTGTACTCATCCGTGAAATCCGTGGTTAAATATACAAATCGATTTCTAAACCGTGTTTAACATGAGTAAGTAATGTACTTTTTAGGGAATAAAAGATAAAATCATCATCTGGAGGAAAACAATGCAAGCTGCTGAAGCAATCGTACAGATATTATCGAGAGAAGGAATCACCCATGCGTTTGGCATACCCGGTGCGGGGATTAACGGGCTTTACAAGTACCTTGAAAAAGCGAAAATCAAGCATTTTCTGATGCGTCACGAAGAAGCCGCTGTCCACGCGGCGGACGGGTTTTTCCGGGCATCCGGAAAAATGGCGGCGGCTATTTGTACTTCCGGCCCTGGGGCAACCAATTTTGTTACAGGCATGTATACGGCCTGGCAGGATTCCATTCCCCTAATAGCCATTACCGGGCAGGCGGTAACAGCCCAACTGGGAAAAGGCGCTTTTCAGTGCGTCAACATTGCAGAAATCGTAAAGACCGTGTGCAAAAAATCATGGTGCGTTACAAACTGCAATTCTATCCCAGCGGTTTTTCACGAAGCCTTTGAGGCCGCACTATCGGGAAGGCCAGGGCCTGTGCTCATCGATCTGCCTTTGGATGTTCAGAATTCAAATATTGAGTTCGATATTGGCCTCTATGAGCCGTCAATAATAAAAACGCCCAAACCGTCTAATGCCTCCATTGAAAAAGCGGTCAAGCTTCTGGATGAGGCAAAGAACCCTGTGCTCATCATGGGCGGAGGGGTAATACTTGCCCAGGCTGAAGTAGCGGTTCTTGAATTCGCCGAGTACATGAGTATCCCGATAATAACTACCTATATGGCAAAGGGCGGAATCCCCGAAGCCCATCCCCTTAACGCAGGCCAGATGGGGATACAGACAGGCGCTGTTTCTTCGGGCAACGAAATTTTCCTGGGTGCAGATGTGGTTTTGGGCATAGGCTGTCGCTTTACTGATCGCCATACCGGAAATATGGCCGTGTATCAGGGAGAGCGGAAATTCATCCATATTGATATTGACCCACAGGAAATTGGGAAGATAGTCAAAACCGAATTGGGAATAGTCGCGGATGCGACAGATGCGGCGGCAATGCTTCTCTCTTGCGCCAAGGCTCTGGGCAGCGCAAGGCAGCGGAACCATCCTTCTTATATCGAGATGCGGAAAAAATTCATACGCCAACCTGATCTCAACAAAAAGGTAATGGACCCCAGGGAAGTATTTGAAGTTATTAACCGGGCCTTTGACGGCGCCGAAGGCAACGCCTCTGGCGACGCCAGAGGCGACGATACCCAGTTCACCACTGGCTGCGGCATCACCCAAATCTGGAGCGGCCAGTATCAGCGCATCAACAAGAGCCGGCATTATATGCCGTCAGGCGGGGCAGGAACTCTGGGCTTTGACATTCCGGCTGCAATAGGCGCGTCTGCTGCGACGCAAAAGAAAACCGTGTGCCTAATGGGCGACTTTGGCTTTACCTTCCTGGTAGAGGAGCTGGGAGTAGCCGCAGCCTATAAACTGCCGGTGGTTGTCCTGATTGTAAACAACGCGTATCTGGGGCTTATAAGGCAGAATCAAAAATACGCCTACGGTTACGAATACCAGGTAGCCATGCAAGAAAACAAAACCCTTATGGACTATGTTAAGATTGCCGAAGGCTTTGCCTGCAAGGCAGAACGGGTTTTTAGCTACGCCGAACTGGAAAAGGCCCTAAAAAATGCCATCGCGTCAAATACTCCCTACGTTATCGATATAGTCTGCGATGAAAACACGGATTGTGATATGGGTAATGACATAGCTCATATACGGCACTTTGATTAGGGGTGGTTTTAGTGGTTGATTTTCCTGTTTACTAACTACTAAAAACTAACCACTAACTACTAAATACACCTTTGCAAAACCCGAATAATCGTCCATAATAAAACAAGAGGTGAGAAGAATGCCAAAGTATGTATGTGACCTTTGCGGCTATGTCTACGATCCTGCCGAGGGTAACCCCGCAACCGGCATTAAACCGGGTACAGCCTTCGCGGATATTCCAGCGGACTGGATGTGCCCTACCTGTGGCGAAGCCGGCAAAGATAAATTTTATAAAGTTGAATCAGAATAGTTAAAAATAAATTGCCACTACCTCATGATCCATAAACGAAGGAACTGTCAGGCTAAGTTTATTTCCTTCCAGTTTATACTGAACCGGTTTTCCTGCGGCAAGGAGCTTTACTTCCCTGGGCCTTATGCCAGGCAGATTTAGGCATACAGCCTGGGGGAATGAAGGCAATAACTCCCTGACCGGCCCCTGCATGAACATGGGGTTGGTCATGTTGATAAGGTGGACGGTAAGGGACTTTTCCTGCTTCCAGACAGCGATGTCAAAGAAACCCGGCCCCTCCATCGTTATCAGCCTTTCTTCCTGATGTACCCAGTCCAGAGTGTTGATGAAGAGCCGCAAATGATCGATGTTAAGGAGCTCCCAAAAAATGGCGTCAATGTCCCAGGGGAAGTAGGCCACTCGGCCTTCCCCATAAGAGCGAAGGTACAGCTCTGCGATTCCTGTGTGATCCTGCCGGGGGTAGACTTCTTCCATGGGCAGATCAGGATAAGATGGAATCAGCGTAACGGGCTTATGCGGAAAAGCGGCGTTCTCCCGCACAGGCACACGGGCATTACCGTTGATTATGCGTTCGGTGTCATGGAATCCTGCCAGCACAGGATGCTTTGTGTCTGTCTCCAGTCTAAGGTAGGAATTTTTCATGGGCCCTTCAACCGGCCCTGCCGCATTAACCCCAAACAGATCAGAAAGGCCAAAGTTTTTCCTTTTGTTACCGCGCTCATCGTATAACGATGTTTCAAAGGAAGCGATAAGGCCGCCCCCGGCTCTTACAAAGGCTTTGAGCCCTTCGCTCTGAGCTTGCGAAAGGCAGGCAATATTGGGGAGTATGAGGGTCTTAAAGGCCGATAGACGCGCCTGTTCCTCAGGCGTTTTTTGTTCCAAGAAACTTTCGTGCACCATTTCAAAGGGAATCCTGCTTTCTGTAAGGGCCTGGTAAACTCCGTCAATGGGATTCCCAACTTTGGCTTGAGCCTTTTCCGCGCCGTAGTATTTCCCAGTGCTTTGGGAATACACCACGCCGACACGGGCAAGGTTAGCAGTGTTCCGCAGATAAGGCTCCCAATCCGCGTAACGGTGATAGAG
>JAIRUO010000258.1 GCA_031254385.1 Treponema sp.
ATAAGGAACGCCGCATAACAGCCTTTCACGAAGCGGGCCATGCTTTGTTGCACTATTACCTTGAGAATGCCGACCCCCTTCATAAAGTTACCATAGTGCCGCACGGCAGGGCTTTGGGCGGCGCTTTGTCTCTTCCAGAAGAAGACAGTTATTCCTGGACTAGAGGCTGGATACAGGATCGTATTGTTATCTGCTACGGCGGATGGATTGCGGAAAAGACTATCTATAACGAAACTACCACCGGAACCAAGCAGGATATTGAACAGGCGACCAGCCTTGCAAGGCGCATGGTCTGCGAGTGGGGCATGGCGGATGAACTGGGGCCTGTGAGTTACGGTCAGGAAGATGAACCCATCTTTTTGGGAAAAGAAATTGCGCGTCACAAGGATTATTCTGAAAATACCGCACAAAAGATCGATAACGCCATCCAGGAGATTCTGGAAACCGCGCGAAAAAAGGCGGAAGAAATAATCAATGCCCAGAGGGAGAAGCTGGAAAAGCTTGCCAATGCCCTTCTTGAGCGGGAAACCCTTATAGACGGCGAGGTCCGAGCTCTGTTGGGCTTTCCTCCCAGAGAAAACCTGGCCTCTTTGGCCACGGAGTCCTGAAATGATTTTTCGGCACTGCGGCCTGGTTTTATTTTTCTCAATTGTTTTTTTTATGATAACGCCAGCTGTGCTTTCCGCGCAAACAGCAAGCAGGGGAGACGCAGCCGCTGCAGCACTCTATGTCCAGTGGGCTGAGGATGCCATTAATCGAGGCAGTTGGTCAGAGGCTTTGATAGTCCTGGAAAGAGGCGTTGATTACGCTAATGTTTCTTCGGATATTTCTTACCTCTTGGCCCTGGCCAGATCCTATTTTCAAAGGCCAGTCGGAGCGGTGCTAGAAGCGGTAAGACGGGCTATAGGAACAGACCGCTGGAATAATTACCTTCCCGAAGATGCGCTGCTTTTGGAAGCCGAGCAACTCATCATCCTTAAGTCTTACGGAGAAGCCCTGAATATATTGACGGGAGTCAGCGAAAGCCCACAGTCAGCCAGGCTCAGGCTGCTGGCGCTGCGCTTTTCTTCAAGGACAGACGAATTTTTACGCTATACCGAAGAGACTTTCAACCGTTTCCCCAGAGAAACCGAACCCATCCGAATTTTTTTGGATTACCTTAGGGTAGAAGATATTTATGGGCTTTATCCCCGGCAAAGCGAAAGGGAGCTTTTTAGCCTTATAGAAAGGCGGCTTCCTTCTCTGCTGCCCCTCGATCCCGAGCTGGCCTGGATGGCAGCGCCTTTTATCCGCGATACAGCAGAAGCAAGGCGTTTGGTTGCAGCATACCGCGCTGTGAATGAGCCGGTTCCAGCTTCCTTTCCTATCACCCTAAATCTGGGGCTAGTTGATGAAAGAATTATCCTGGAAGAGCTTTTTACTCCGCAAAACAGGGCAGTAGGTTTGGATATTTTCTTGCTGGATACAATCTGGGATCTTCTTGGCGATGAAGGGAGAGAGATTTTTAGGCGAAACCTTTTGCAATATTCCGGTGTTATTAAAATAGATGCCAATTTTGACGGAATTTCTGATGCCTTTGTTGCGTATCAGACCGGCCTGCCCGTCTCTTATCAGGCGGATGATAACCAGGATAGGGTACCGGAACTGATCGTTGAATTTGAAGTCGGTCTTCCGACATTCGCGTTGATTGCCCTTCCGCCAGAAGTCAGTTTTGGAAGGTCTGTTGTGTCAGAGGAGGCTGTAAGAAGAATAAGGATAAACTGGGAACAATACCCTGCGGTATTGAACGCAGAACTGGAAGGGGAACGTTTTATTTTTCGCCCCTTTAGCTTCTTCTATGCTCCTCTGCAATTCCGGGAATACCCGACCCAGGTTTTGCAGAATCAATTTTCTTTGGATTATTCCGGCGGAACCGTGCAGGCTAGGAATATACTCTTTCCAGAAAGGAATACGATGATCGCGGCATTGACCAGGCGGGTTCTTATCGCCAATTCATATCAGGTTGAAAGGGCCAGCGCGGAATTCTCCGGGGCTGTAGAAGTAATAGAGCTTAACAGCAGTATTCCTGTCAGGGCAAGGGAATATCTTGACGGGCGAATGATATCGGAAACGGATTTTCTAAGGGGTCGGCCAATTGCCCAGCGCGTTGATCTGGATCTGGACGGCCGCCTGGAAACAGTACGGCATTTCCGGCGCAGTTCGTTGACGCAGGATGACGGAACGCTTGTACCGCCAGAAATTTTGCTGGATTATGAAAGGGATTATGATTATGCCCAGAGCGATTGGGCCGGAGACGGAAACTATGAGTTTCAATATTATTAGCAGGGATTGTGAATGATTTTTAATCACGGATTATTTTTGACGAAGAGATTTTTTTTGCTGGCGGTATATGTAATCTGCCTTGTAATACTTTCATCATGCAATACCCTGGCTGTTGCAGAACGTCGTCTAACGCCACCCAAGTCCATAAGCGAAGTCAGATTTGATGATATTCGCCGTTATATAAAAGAAGATCCGGCAAGAGCCATTCACCTGATCGAAGTATATAAAGTTATTTATGGCGCAGGCACTGTTTATCCCGAAGCAGAAAGCCCCGAAGTACGCGAACAGTTGATTCTTTTTAGGGAAGAGGCGGTACAGAGCCTTAAGCAGTCCCAGCAAACAGCCATTGAAGAAAAACGCTGGGCCGATGCCGCATCTTTGGCTCGTTCCCTTTCCGTTCTGGGCATTCCGGTGGAGAGTACCGGGGAAGAGCCTGAACTGGCATTGGAATATGCAATAGAGGAACTTGATAAAGGAAATTATCTTTCCGGTTTCCTTGCCGCCGTAGATGCGCATAACTTAAAACCCCTAGATTATGATGATGCGCTTTTCTTTCTTGAAAAAGCTGTGGCCGCCAGACAAAGAAATACCGCAGCGTTTTTTCTAAGCATCCTGGATTCGCAGACAGTATCCGTTCAAACAGGAACTGCTCAAGCAGTCATCCCTGCTGAATTGCGTGCATATGCCCAGGGCAGAGATGCCGCCTCGGATATGATTAAAGGAGTTGCGACAGTCTTTGTGGATCGCGGCTTCCGTATAGAAAGAGGCGTTGGTATACCTGACAGGGTCCTTGGCTCAGCTTTTTTTGTAGATTCTTCCGGCTTATTAATAACCAATTACCATGTTATTTCCAGCGAAGTTGATCCCACCTACAAGGGATATTCCCGCATGTATATTTATATGGGGGATTCGGCAAGCCCTAGAATTCCGGCCAGGGTTATAGGCTGGGACAAGGCCATGGATCTGGCTCTGATCAAGGCGGAAATTACCCCGGAATACGTTTTTTCCGTAACGGACTGGGCCGTTCCCAATGTTGGAGATACGGTTCTGGCAATAGGCTCTCCTCTGGGCCTTGAAAAGACCGTTACCCAGGGAATTGTATCCGCATTGGGCAGGCGCATCGCGCTGCAGATTGGCGATGTAATTCAGATTGACGCAGCGGTAAATTCCGGCAATTCAGGAGGCCCTCTGGTTGACGCAAGAGGCCGTCTTGTGGGCGTAGTTTTTGCCGGCATTGACCAATATCAGGGGCTTAATTTTGCCATACCGGCTGGACGACTGGCAGCGGCGCTTCCGGCTATGATTGCTGGAGGAAAAGCAGAGCGGCCCTGGCTTGGCCTGACCCTGGGCGAGAGTATGCAAGGAGCTGAAGTTATTTATGTGGCGCCTTATACTCCGGCCGCTGAACAGCAGATACGGGAAGGATCATTAATAAAGGCTATCAATGGCAAGGCAATAAATGCAAGCCAGGGGCTTTTGATTCCAGTGCTACAGGATATGCTCTTTCCTCTAAGACCCGGTGAACTTGTAAGCGTTGATCTCCTTGATGCCGATGGAATCGCCTACTCAAGGCTTATACAGCTTGCCCCCAGGCCAGAGCTTCCCCTGATGGAAGCTGCAAGAAAAGATACTAGGGAGCGTTTAGCAGCGCCCCTGTTTGGCCTTATTTTGACCTCTGCGGCAGGGAGCAAGTTTACCCCGACATATCAGGTTAAGAAGGTAGTAAGAGGCTCCATTGCCTACGAAATAGGGCTCTCGGAGAACGATCCTATTACTATAAGAAATTTCCGTGTTTTTGAAAATGACGGCTATGCTGTGCTTGAGATAACAGTCAAACAGCGCCGTTTGGGCTATCTGGAAACAACCATGCAGCTCGGAGTCTTGCTGGACTCGCCCGATACATTGTAGACTGTAATTCTTATGGAGCTTGGGGACTCAATTCATCTTCCGGAAAGGATAAAAATACTTCAGCCGTATCTCTCCACTTGCAATGTGCTTATTATAGGGGCTGATCTGATCGTAGTGGGACTCCATTATGATGAAGTAAATATGTTCGTCCCCATTATCATTATCCGCGAGCAGGGCCTCCCTCTTGATCTATTAAAAAAAGCCGCCGCAGAAAGCGGAGTCCCTGTACTGGAGAATGATATACTGGCAAAGAACCTGTTTAATTACGGGAAGCTGGGCGAAGTAATACCCGAACTCTGCTGCAATGAAGTAGCTTCCATTATTGTCCGGGCCGGTGTAAGGACTGGCAGGAGATCAATGCCTTTACCAAAGACCGGAAGAAAGGCTAATCCCAGGCCAGTCAAGGTAGAATTGGACAGCACGCTGATGAACTTTCTGGAAGACTTAAATCTGCTGGAAGAAGGATTTAACCGTATAAGCAAAAAGCTCTCCAGGCTTTTCGGCTATCGCATACCGCGCATAAGCATTTCGGTAAATTACAAACTCAAAAGCGGCGAGTACCGGATTCTCTTTAAGGCAATTGAAGCTGCCCGTGGCCGTCTTGATCTAAGCTGGTACAAAACCTTTAACTTTGGGCTTGATTCACGGCAAATTCGTCTGGCAGCCAGAGCAGCGTCTAATGTCATTGTTGACCATGTTGACGAACTGGTGCGAAGGCGTGCGCCCGAACTCCTGGGCAGGGACGAGGTTCAGGCCATACTGGACAGGGCGGAAAAAAAATATCCTGTTGTTACCGGAGAAGTAAAAAGCCTTTTGTCGCTTGGAAGCATCAGGGACATACTTAGGGGGCTTATAAGCGAACAGGTTTCAATTCGCCATATACCGGTAATTCTTGAGACCCTGGCGGACTGGGGCAACTTTGGCCCTGTTCCCAATGAGATAATTATTGAACAGATACGCCTTTCCCTTAAACGGCAAATCTGCCTGGAATATACTGATGAAAAACAAACTCTGTGGGTTCTGACTCTCCAGACTGAACTGGAACAGAACTTTTCCGAGCAGGCCGTATTTCACGAGCGCGGCATTATTACTGGCGTTTCCCCGGAAGAGTGGCTGGAAGCTTTTTATCCCGCAGTCCGGAGCATGGAAGAAAAAGGACTCAAACCGGTTGTATTATGCGCTCCCGTTGCCCGTTCCCGTGTCAAGGAATTCACCAGAATGAAATTCCCCAACCTTGCGGTGTTATCTTACGTCGAGATTCCCCCGGACATTAATGTTGAAGCCATAGGTGAAATCAGCTTAAAAGATCTGAGAACGGGTTCGTAAAAATGGCGGATAACATACGCAATTTCTGCATCATCGCCCATATAGATCACGGCAAATCCACCCTGGCAGACCGCCTTATCCAGAAGGGGCATCTTGTGGAAGATCGTTATTTCCAGGATCAGATTCTGGATAATATGGATATTGAGCGCGAGCGTGGCATTACCATCAAGAGCCAGGCGGTAACGATTCCATACCTAAAGGACGGCACAGAATACCGTCTTAATCTGGTAGATACTCCGGGCCACGTGGATTTTTCTTATGAAGTAAGCAGGGCCATTAATTCATGCGAAGGGGCCCTGCTTCTGGTAGACGCCACTCAGGGAGTGCAGGCCCAGACTCTTTCCAATATGTACATGGCTCTGGAACATAACCTGGAAATTATCCCTGTGATAAACAAGATCGATATGCAGGCCGCCGATATTCCCATGACAAGACAGCAGATCGACAAGGATCTGGGGCTTGATTCGTCGACAGCTCTTCTGGTTTCTGGTCGGCAGGGCACAGGCGTGGACGAACTCTTTGAAGCCATTGTCGAAAGGATCCCCCCGCCGCAAGGCGATCCGGCATCTTCACTTAGGGCACTTATTTTTGACTGTCATTACGATCCTTACCGAGGCGTTGTGGTGCATGTGCGGCTCTTTGACGGCAGCATTAAAAAGGGGATGAAGATTAGCTTTATGTCCAACGGGAGCCAGTACGAAGTAGAAACAGTCGGTTACTTCAAACTTGCCCTGTCAGAAACCGCTGAACTGATTGCCGGTGATGTCGGCTATATTATAGCGGGTGTAAAAACCGTAAGCGATGTGCGCGTGGGGGACACGGTTACAGGGGCCGAGGCTCCTTGTGAAAAGCCCCTGCCCGGATTCAGGGAAGTTAAGCCTGTGGTCTTTTCTTCGATATATCCGGTGGATACCAATGATTACGAAGAATTCAAAACCAGCCTTGAAAAACTTAAGCTCAACGACGCCTCCCTTATTTACGAAAAGGATTCTTCTGTGGCTTTGGGCTTTGGTTTCCGTTGCGGATTTTTGGGCCTGCTACATTTAGAAGTGATACAAGAAAGGCTTGAGCGGGAATTCGATCAGTCTGTTATTTTTACAGCCCCGTCTGTAAAATACCATGTACGCCTTCGGGGAGGCCCTGGCAATTCTTCAGA
>JAIRUO010000288.1 GCA_031254385.1 Treponema sp.
TAAGGTAGATGAAAACGGTCGTATGGTAACCAGCAACGGGTACTGGTTGCTGCCAGATATAGTGATGCCCGAAAATTTTTTGCCCCAAAGTATCACTATTACCCAGGAAGGCATAGTATCGGCCATAGTGCCGCAAATCGATCCGGACGAACCTATTTATGTGGGCTATATAGAATTGTACCGCTTTCCCAATCCCGTTGGCCTTGGCGCGGTAGGGGAGAATCTTTTTAAGGAAACCAACGCATCGGGCCGACCCATATCCGGCTTTCCCGGATACGAAGGCATGGGCAAAATTGCCCATAAATTTCTGGAAATGTCGAATATATCGATAGTACGGGAAATGGTCGATATGATAGTCGCACAGAGGGCTTATGAGTTTAATTCCCGTACAATACAGACCAGCGACAATATGCTGGGTACAGCCACAAGCCTTAAGAGGTAGTAAATGGAAATTAACCCCTTAGCGGCTCAATATCTGAACCAGTCGTATATACCTTTTTCCAATTCAACTGTTGCACCGGCAGATTCCGCCGCAGGCTTAAGCAGCCCTGAAAACAGAACGGATTTTATGCAAATGCTGGAAAGAGCGGCGAATGGGGCTGAGGCACAGTCAACGGCTCGTGAGGAAGAAACTCCTGTGCTTCCTAGCGGGAAAGCCCATATAGACAAAACCAGCGAACTTTACGAAGCCTGCCTGGAATTGGAAGGCTTTCTGCTTAAAACACTAATCAACGGCATGAGGAAGACTGTACAAAAATCAGAACTTTCGGATACCAGTTATGCGGGTAGTTTTTATGAAGACATGCTCTATGATGAATACACAAAGGAATTCACCAAAAACGCCCATTTTGGTTTTGCAGAAATGGCCTACCTTGAATTAACCGGACAAAAAGGAAAATATATAAACCAAAGAGTTATATAGCGCATGGGCCCAGGCAATACCATGCAGAGTCCTGTACTGTGTAAAAATAATAGATAACAAAAACCCCGCTAAGGCCGCGTTCATGATTCCCAAGGGGCCCTCATAAACATGGCAGACAGCAAAGAGCAGCACAGAGAATAGTATCCTGGCAGTTTTTTGGGGAACCCGGCTTTCCAGTTTTTGCAACAGGTAGAAACGAAAGAAGCTTTCTTCCAAATACCCGGTTCCAACGCAGGATAAGCCCACGGCTATCCAGCCCAGCGCGTCTACAGGCGCTTCCACAATAGGAGCGGTAAATGATGAAAATCCCGCGCCAATAAAGTTAATTCCTGCGGCTATTAGCGCAAGTCCCGGAAAAGCCCAAAGAAAAGAAAACAGATCTTTTTTTTCCGGTTTAAGGTTTGCTGAATTAACGGCTAAACTTTTTTTTTCCAGGACAAGGTACCATAAGAGAGCCAGGGCAGGCAAAGAATAGCTAAAAACCCGGTTTAACTCCCTAAGAGCAGAGAAAGGAATGACTTGACCGGATAATTCAGGGATGAATGAATAATAACCAGGGAAAAACAGCACTAAATAGAGTATAATTGGCTCAAATAAGGCTAAAACGGCATACTCCTTTTGACAGTCCTTAACGGCTGCGGTATATTTATATTATAGTGATTATTAAGTATATACCATAAAGAGGAAAGAAAAGGGAATAAAGAGGAATGTTCTTAACGATTCTGGTAATAGTTATTGTAGCCGCGGGCATTATCATTTTGGTGGTTGCAGGAAAAGGAAAGGGCAAATCCGCATCCTGGCTGCAATTTTACGCTAAAGGCAAGGATTCGGGATTCTCTCTCAAGGAAATTGATCTGCTCCACCGGCTTGCAGTCCAATCCAATCTGGAAGATCCAAGCTCGCTTTTCTGGTCCCAGAACCAGCTTGATCATTGCATACGTGCTTTGGTCAAAGATATGCGCATGGGCGGAGACAATGATCAGGAAAACCAGGATTTTCTGTCAAAACTATATGATTTTAGAAAGAAAATAGAAATGAATAAGCCAAAGAATAAAAATGGCATCACCAATTCCAGGCAAATCAGCGATGGCCAGAATCTGCGTATCCTCGTGGCTGGGACTGGAGTATTCAAATCCCAGATAGTAAAAACTACCGGTCAGTACATCACTATATCCAGGCCTGCTTCCGACAAGCAGCATGAAATGTACTGGCCAGGAACGAATATTTCAGTCTATTTCTGGCGGGAAAATGATGCGGGATATGTCTTTGATACCGATGTCATTGATGAAGTATTTTCCAAGGGCCTTGCTTCACTAAAAATTAACCATTCTGATAAGCTCTTTAGAACCCAAAAGCGTAAATCAATACGGGTTAAATTTCATAAATCAGCTTTCTTGTATCTGCTGAATAATGATGAAGACACACACAGGCCGGAGTTAAACCCCGGTGTAAAATGTTTTCTTGAGGATATTTCCGATTCCGGCTGCGCGATTACTATAGGGGGGAAGGCTTCCGAAGGACTCAGAATAAAAGTGCAGTTCATCCTAAAGAACAATCCCATTGTAATGCCTGGAACCGTCCGTTCCATAAGTTTTAAGCCAGAGATAAACCGCTCGCTTTTGCATATAGAGGCGGATCCCCTGCCAATAGAAGTGAGGAATCAAATTCTAGGAGAAGTCTTTGGCATGCTCCCGGAAGAAGAAGAAGATCTGCCTTTCCGCATTATGGAAGAAGAAGCGGATAGCCTTGAAAATGTTGAAGTTCTGGAAGAAGATACTCATCCCGTGTTGAATAGTGCGGATGAAGTCATGGAAGTGGAGGAAATATGACAAAAAGGCTTGTTTCTTTTTATCGCGGAATTATCTTTTTTTGCATGATCCTTTGCGGAAGTTTCGTTTTTCCACAGCAACAAATACTCCTTGCATATCAGCAGAATTTTTTACGCGTCAGTTTAGCCGCAAAGCCGGGAATACTCCGTGACGCTGCAACTGACTATCGTTCCGGGGAGTTTGTAGCGGAACTTTATGAATTTGCCCTGCAGTATGTGCTTGATTACAGCGAATACTTAAGGGACGATTCGGATATGATAATACTAACCGCAGCCGCTGCCCGTGGCGCGGGGATTTCCGGCAGAAGGGCATCAGGCGAGACTCTTTGGAAAGTGTTCTTGGCATACCGGGATCCTTATTCACGGGTTGAGATACTCAATGCCTTGGTGAATTTGGGCAGGGACGAAAAGACAATACAAAACCTTAATGAATTTTTTAAGGATCAGAATAATTCTCTTCGTTCTGGCGCAGTTCCGGATTACACAACCATGTCAGCCTGCATTTCCGCGTTAGGCGCATTTGGAGACCCTTCTTCTTTTTCTGCGCTTCTTTCGGGCCTTAGCGCGGGCTATCCTCAGCGCATAAATGATGAGATTCAGAGAGCATTGGAATCGCTTCAGGGGGATTTTAGGCAAACCATTATTGATATTATCAGGACTGGCAATCCGGCAGACAAATTGGCTGCTTTTAGGCTAGGAACCGAAAGCGAAAAATTTAGGACTTCCGATCCGGGGCAGTTTGCAGGAATTGCCTTGGAGACTGCCCTTGATTATATACCCGGCCGGAATGAAAGCACCACAGAAATTGATCTGCTTAAGTATAACGCGATTCGGATTATAACCGAATATAAATGGAATAGGGCAGGACCTTTAGTTATACAGCATTTTTACCGAATAATAGCTGATTATCATGATGGTGCCGCCCCTAAACAGCGTTATTTGGAAGCCATTGCCTGCCTTAGCGTTATGGGAACTAGCGAATCTGCCGTATCTTTGGCCCTTCAGCTTGGATACTGTAATTCTGTAATGGAAAAAGATGCTGAATATGATGCTGATATAATGCTGGCAATTATCCGTGCCCTTGGAGAGATAGGAGACAAGACGGCCTTTGATAATCTTTCTTATATCAGTTACCTGAATTATCCCGAGCAGATTCAGTCAGCGGCCAGAGAAGCATTAGACCGTCTTGATTGGTAATCAATGCTAAGTAAAAGCCCGGTTGTTTATATTGCCATAGCTGCTGCGCTTGCTTATTACGGGCATCCATTTCTATTATCCGTCAATAATTGGGAAAGGCTGCTGCTTGTTTTATTTTTTATTTTTGCCCTGATTTTGTGTTTTTTTAGGGTTCTGGCCTCAGTCCCTTTTTTATTTGATCTGGGAACACCTCGTTATGTGCTAAGGACTAGTCTGCTTTTGAACTCATGTGTTGCGGGACTCTGCCTTGGCCTTGCAGCTAGGGCCATGCTCCCTTTGCCTGGGGAAATACCTTTATTACAGGAAAGTGTAGTTGGCGTTGGCGGAATATTGCGGGAAGACCCAAGGGCCTTTAACGATGGCCGGGGCTTGGGCGCAATGGAACTAAGCTATGCCTTGGGAACCGGTGGAGTAAGGGTTTCGGCAAAAGGGAAGGTACAGGTTTATTTTCCTAAAGAGGCTATACCAAGGCTCAAGGATTTTGGCAGGGGCTCGGAAATCTATGTCGAAGGGAGGCTTGCTTCAGGAAGACAGGGCTTGTTGTTTTACGCTTCTGGCGTACACATAGTCAGGCCAGCATCGTCTCTGGAGCAAATGCGTACGAATTTTCGTTCTGCGGTTCTTAAAAGATTTAGGATTGATCAGGACGGCGCAAATAACGCGCCAGCTTGGGCTAGTCTGGCTTCTGCCTTGCTTCTTGGAATTAGGGATAATCTGGATACGGATTTTACCACGGCATTCAAAAACGCGGGCTGCGCCCATGTCCTGGCCCTGTCTGGGATGCACCTTGCGATTCTTTCGTCTGTAATTTTTTTTGTATTTCGCATGATGCTTGGTATGCGCAAGGCTTCCATAATTAGCGCCGTTTTTGTTGTTGTCTATGTATTCCTTGCGGGAGAGCAACCTTCGCTGGTACGTTCTGGAATTATCTACTTGCTGGGAACCATAGCCCTTTTAGGCTTCCTAAAGAGAGACGCTTTAAGCTTATTGGCCCTTGCCTTTATTTTGCAGATTTTTATTCAGAATGAATCTGGCGTAAGCGTTTCGTTTATTCTTTCATATACTGCCCTTATAGGCATACTCATAACAGGAGAAACCATCCACGGTCTATTGCGAGGCAGAGTTCCTGAAATTCTGAGCCGCAGCCTTTCAACTTCGTTGGGCGCTGTTATAGCTACTGCGGGGGTAACGGCCTATTACTTTGGCGCGTTATGGCCTATTGGGGTAATCGCCGGGATTTTTGTAATGCCCCTTATCTCATTGTTCATAGTTCTTGCGTTTGTGGCATTGGTCTTGATCTGCATAATCCCCATTCTTTTTGAACCAATTAGTTTTGTACTTACCCTTGTTTACAGGCTTTTAGAATTTATCGTTTCGTTTGCCGGTAATGTGCCTGGATTCCGGACAGACAATTTCTTGCCTGTACTGATTATTTCCCTGGTCCTGGCCGCGCTGCTGGAATTTCTAAAATCTATAGACAATAGATCAAGGGGATACATTGCCTCCTTTGAAGTATAAGCATGATTACACCTGACTATAATTCTGCTACAGGGCTCCGCTCTTTTTTGGATAGCCGCAATCTGGGAATGAGAAAAAAATACGGCCAAAATTTTTTGATAAATCCAGCAGCCCGTAATAAACTCCTTGACGCGCTGGGCATAAATGCCGGGGATGAAGTGTGGGAAATAGGCCCTGGCCTTGGTGCCATGACAAAGGGTCTCCTTGAGCGGGGGGCTAAAGTTACAGCCTTTGAAATTGATCCAGCGTTTTCAAATATACTGAGGGAGCTTTTTAAGGAGTATGACAATTTTAGCCTAATCGAAGGTGATGCGCTTAAGACATGGCATAAGGTTCCAAGAGAAAAAGAACTCTTTCTGATGGGGAATTTGCCCTACAATATTGCTGCAACACTATTGGGTGATTTTATAGAAAGGAAATGTTTTTTTAGCCGTATGGTTGTTACTGTGCAAAAGGAAACCGCCCTGCGCATGACGGCGAGGCCCGGAACAAAGGATTATTCATCATTTACGGTTCTGTGTTCTTCAGTTTATAAAATAACTCCGCTTATGATATTAAAAGGCTCTTCTTTTTTTCCCGTACCCCATGTGGATTCACAGGCTGTAAGCTTAGACCTATTAAAAGCGGAGGACAGGCCGGAATATCCTCCGGCTTTATATCCGCTGGTTCGTGGCCTTTTTTCGTCGCGTAGAAAGACCCTGCAAAACAACCTTTCCAATTTTGCCTCTTCTGCTATAATGGACAGGGTAGTAATTGCCCGTATTCTCGAAGAGGCAGGGATTGACGGCAGCAGGAGGGCGGAAACATTGGATATAAAAGAATTTGCGTTACTTGCTAAAATCCTGGAGGATCATCTGAATCATGATAACTGATATTGCAGCAAATGTCTTACATATTCGAGAAAGGATACAGTCGGCTTGTGTCCGAGTAGGCAGGGACGCATCTGAAATTGAATTAATGGCAGTCAGCAAAGCTCGGCCCCTTTTGGCCGTGGAAGAAGCGCATAAACAAGAGATAAGTCTTTTTGGTGAAAACCGGGTACAGGAAGGGATAGAAAAATTTGCTTCCTTTAAGCTTCATAATGAAGAAACCGCTTCTGGTAATAATGTGGAAATTCACCTGATAGGCAGTCTCCAGCGAAACAAGGCAAAGACGGCTGCGGACTTTTTTCACTGTATTCAATCGGTAGACAGACTATCTCTTGTAGAAGAACTTGGACCGCTGACACTGGGAAGAGCTTATCCATTAATGATACTCTTTGAGTATCATACTGGCGAAGAAAGCAAATCCGGGTTTCCCGATTTAGACAGCCTCTTTAGGGCTGCGGAAAAGGCCCTGACCTTTCCTGGGTTGAATCCTGCCGGACTCATGACCATTGCGCCTTTTACCGCCGATACACAGGCTATACGCACTTCTTTTCGTTTGTGTTATAATGCAAGGGAGGAATTAAAGAAAAGGTTCCCGGAAAGAAGCTGGCCCTGCCTTTCCATGGGAATGTCAGGGGATTTTGAAATTGCCCTTGAGGAGGGTTCTACATTGGTCCGAATTGGAACCGCAATTTTTGGAGAAGCTCGTTTATGAGAAGCCCATTCTTGAGTATAGGTTTATTTGCAGTGCTTATAAGCCTGGCCTTTCCGGCAATAGCTCAAACAAGCGGCACTAGTTTTGGTCTTGATTTGTCCGGTACTCCCCTATGGGTCAGGGATCTGCGCCGGGCGGAAATAGTCGCTTTTGGATCTTTTCCTTTTACTTTTTTCTTTACTTCTTTTACCATGGACTCAATACGTCTGGTAAGTCATAATTGGGACGGCCGCTATGCTCCCTGGCCCTTTAGGGCCGCCGGCGCAATTGATATGACTCGCAATGAAAAGATGCTTACCCTTGGCATTGCGGCAGGCACATCTATCCTGATTGCCCTAATTGATTATCTTATAGTCCGCAGCCAAAGAAACAAAAGGAACCAAGAAATTTTGAGCATGCCGCCGGGAACGCCCATCATTATCAGGCGGCCTGCAGAAGATAACGAATCCGCGCCTCCTTCAGAAATAGAAAGCGAAGTGATTGATGCCCCATAAAGACAATGCGGAAGGGAATCTTCTTCCCCGTTTCTCCTGTGTAGTTGACGACATCCCTGCCGGATTAAGACTTGACCGTTATGCGGCAGAAAACTTGAAACTCCTTTCCCGCTCCCAGATAAAGGCAAGAAAATTAAGGGCAAGGGTAAACAGCAGGGATGTTAAAATATCCAGGATTCTTAAACCCGGAGACAGGCTAGATTTTTTTTGGGAAGATGCTGAGCCTATAGACCTGATCCCGGAGGACATTCCCTTGGATATTATTTATGAAGACGACAGGGTAGCGCTTATCAATAAGGCGCAGGGCATGGTAGTGCATCCGGGTGCGGGAAACAGAAGCGGAACTCTGGCCAATGCCCTGTATTTTCGCAGCCTGCAAAAAGGAAGATCCCTGACAGCAGGAACAAGGCCAGGCATTGTTCACCGTTTAGACAAAGACACTTCCGGCCTTATTATTACGGCCTGGGACGAAGAAGCACACTTATTTTTGGCGGAGCAGTTTAAAAGCCGCAAGGTCATTAAGACTTACGCGGCAATAGTCCAAGGCCGTCCGATCGAAAACACAGGCCGCATTGAAATGCCTATAGGCCGCAATAGAAAAAACCGTAAACTCTTTGCCGTTGACCTAAAAGGAAAACCAAGCCTGACCTTTTATAAAGTGGTCAGGTCCTATCAAAATTATTCGCTCCTTCTTTTAAGGCCCAAGACAGGCCGCACCCATCAGCTTCGGGTTCATCTTAAATACTTGGGAATTCCCGTATTGGGCGATCCTCTTTACGGGAAAATGGATTCCCGTTTCCCTATCGCGACTTTAATGCTCCATGCAAAAAAGCTTTCGATTGCCTTGCCCGGGAAAGGCAGAGAGACCTTTAGGACTAAATTTCCTGAGAGGTTTAGCGAGTTTTTTGCTTTCATTCATAAATATTCTCACGCAGAGGGAAGTAAATAATTTCTTGCTTGACTTTGTTTAAATTCAGTGATACACTAGTGTTACACTTTGAGAAGGAAGTATATATGGCTGCGGTGAATCCCAGGATAAACATAACTGTTCCTGAAGAAATTGCAGAATTGTTAAGCAAGACCGCCCAACAAAGCAAAAAACCAGTTTCCAGAGTTGCTCTTGACCTTATTGAGTGGGCCCTTGAAGAAAGAGAAGAGATGTATTTTTCCAAACTTGCCGATTCCGTAGAACAATCCAATCCGAAATGGATTAAAGACAACGATAAGATTTGGGATTAAATGCCTTATACAATCGAATTTGCGGAAAGTGTAATAAAAGATGATATACCGTCTATCCCGATGCCTTATA
>JAIRUO010000043.1 GCA_031254385.1 Treponema sp.
ATCTCGCGTCTCGTACGCACTCTCTCTTTTCTTCTAACTTGGGACAACATCTAAAATTACCCATTAAAAAAAGCTTGACAAAAATATAGAAATTCACTATATTTGCGAGTGAGTAATCACTCATTTATTATTGAAGACAGGGGAGAGAGGTGTCAGGAAGACCTGGCGGTGGGTAAATTCATGCCGCTACATTATGTTGCGGATGCATTAAAAAAAGTGATGATCAAAGGAAACGGTATTTCGCAAATTTCTATTGATCTTCTGGTTATGATTTGTCTTTCTTTATTATTTATGTTTGCCAATACTTTATTGTTAAAACGGTATCGCAGAATTTAAAGGGGGTATAATGAAAAATTACAGTTGGCTAAAAAATATTTTTGGAGAGGATGCGGAATCAATGACAGATAAACAGAAAGCTGTTATTAAGGCCGCTGTGGAATTATTCAGCGAAAAAGGTTATGCCTCTACATCCACTAAAGAAATTGCAGTGAGAGCCGGAGTAGCCGAGGGGACAATTTTTAAACAGTACCCGACAAAAAAAGACCTTATGCTGTGGATCACCGAGCGGATAATTCAGAAAGCACTTTTTCCCCTTATATCAAGCGGTCTCTCGGAGTTGCTTGCGAAAAATTACAATAGCAGCGAAGAATTTCTGTCGGTTTTTTTTCAGAACCGCCTTTCTCTGATTCAGGACGACATTCCTTTATTTAGAATTATTATTCAGGAAATTCATTTCCAGCCTGATATTCGCAGAATGTTGGTTGAACAATTTAAGAAACTGCCACTGCCCGCTGTTGCGGAAAAGTTGTCCCAGGGAAAAAAATCAGCAAATTTTTCTGAAACAGAAGTTTTAAATATTCTGTTAAGTTGTATAGCTGGTTTCTTTGTCTTGCGATTCATGATAATGCCCGAATTCTTTCCAAAAAAACATTTGCAAAAAGACGCAGAAACTTTTTTGCGGTTTTTTAAACAGGGACTAAATATCCAAGGAGATAGTATATGAAAAATTTGCCTAAAAAAAGAATAATACCTGTAATAATTTTGCGGATAGGGCCATATTGAGAGAGTCCACTGCTACCGAAGCATTAGAAGCGGCAAGAGCCCAACTCCAAAAGACAAGAGAACACCTTTCTCTACTGCAAAGAGGAGCGGATTCTGAAGCCATAGCTTTGGCTGAAGTACGTTTTATTGATGTTAAGAGCCAATACACGCCAAAAGATATGCAAACTTCTTCCATGAAGAATAAAGTCAGCGTTAAAGTAAAGCTTTTGCTACCATCCAACACGATGTTAAAGCCGGGGAATAGAGTTGAAGTTGTTTTTAGTTAGAACCTTTAACTCTTTTGGATTGTATACTTATAAAGATTTTAAGAACATACAATCTTCTTCCACACATTTGAAAATATCATCTGCGTAGTTAAATTCCCGTTCTATAATGAAGCCTTCTGTTCCTTGGGCCAGTGCTGCATCTCGCACTGCGGGCCAATCAATTATGCCCTTACCGCTGGGGACATTCCATTTAGTCTGCTCAATAAATTTTGCTATAAGTTCAGGTGGAAATTGGGGCCTGCCATTACTGTCCCTGGGGAATTTGGAAAAATCGGGCATTTTTTCTGGCCCGGCCACGGTTGAACATTCTTTTACATGGATTAACTTGAAACGCCCCGGATATTTTTTTATAAAACCAGGTATATCCACCCCCGCACAAGCCGCCCAACCAACATCCAACTGGAAACATACCCATTGAGGGTCAGTGTTAAGCAATAATGTTTCCAGCAGATAACCATCTTTCCCTTCAAGGAATTCATGCCTATGGTTATGGTATCCGAAAGCTATGCCCTGTTCCCTGCAAATTTTCCCTGTATCATTGAGTTTTTTGGCAAGGGCCAAAGCCTCTTCATAGTCGGATAATATACCAAAAGGAACGATAATATACTTCACGCCCAATTCAGAAACAAAGTCCAGATTCGCGGCCACTTGCTCCAAACTGATATGGCTGCTGATGCCTTCCAACTTTAAGTCATCCAGCTTTTTCTTTAGTTCAGTTGCGCTCAGGCTGCCATAAAAACCTCCGGCAAATTCTACTCCCGTATAGCCGATTTCAGCCATTCGTTCCAACACTCCAATAAAATCCTTGTATAAATTATCCCTCAATGAATAAAGCTGGATATAACGTTTTTCCATGATCAATCCTTCTTATTACTGTGCAAATTCTACCATTTAACCTGGTCGAACCGCAAGTCCTTGTAATAATATTCCTTGTCATGCTCGGTAATTTCACGCAGTACTTTACAGGGATTCCCAACGGCAATAACATTGGCAGGAATACTTTTGGTCACTACGCTGCCAGCCCCAATAACACTGCCCTTACCAATCGTAACGCCGGGCGCGATAACCACGCCGCCTGCAATCCATGCATCGTCTTCTATGACCACCGGCAAGGCAAACATTCCGCCTTCGCGGCGCTTGTCAGGGTGGACAGGGTGGTTCGTTACCGCTATGGTGACATTGGGACCAAACATGACATAATTGCCTATTGTTACCTTGTAATCGTCTACTATGGTAAGGCCGAAATTGATGTAGATATAATCGCCCAAAAAGGTATTGCTGCCGTAAGACATATAAATCGGGGGTTCCATCCATACATGGTCGCCCATTGTGCCAAAAAGCTGTTTCATCAAAGCAAAGCGCCCTTTGAGGTCATCGGGGTGAAGGCGGTTGATCTCATAGCAAAGTGCTTTGCCCCGCTGACGCGCCAGTGCGAGTTCTTCAGCTTCTTGTGGATAATGCCCATCATGATCGGTGAATAATTGGCAACAAGCCATACGTTCTTTAATGGTCATTTTTGACCTCCTTAAAATCCCTTGTAATATTTTTAAGCCACCGGTATTGACGAAATCGAATTAAAGCCGCAGGAAGTTTTATAAATTCATCAAGACAAAGTACGATGTATAATATGATAGGTGACACAGGCAATACAAAAGCACATACAAAACCGAGGGGTAATATAATAATCCACATAACGATTGTATCACAAATAAAGCCAAATTTTGCATCTCCGCCTGCACAAAATATTCCGCCTATTATAGTGGAATTAAGGGATTTACCAATACAATAAATTGCACATACTGTTAACATTACATCAAGGTATGT
>JAIRUO010000062.1 GCA_031254385.1 Treponema sp.
CAGAGTAAATGCCAAAGATATAAGAATTTTGCCTGGGAAACGATACTTTGAGCTTGAATTGCGCTGAAATTCCCGATCACTTTTTCATTTTTTGGTTATTTTGGGGCATTTGTGACCCCTGTGGAATATGAAAATTCTGTGGGTCAAGTTTAGCAGCTCTGCGGCGGGGTTCGTCATTAGGTGGGGTTTTTATGTCCCTACGATAGCCCTCAGTTCATCAAATGTCCAATAGAAAAGCTCTTCTGTTGCCTCAAAATAGCAGATACATCGGCCCTTGTCGGAAGAGTTTTTTATCTCCCCGGCTATTTTTGCCCGGACGCTTTCGACTGTAAATGGCGTATATAGCCTCAGGAAAACGTCATGCTCCACCTTAATTTCCGGATTGGTTTCCAGCATGGAAAGTCCCTGTTTATAGCCTTTTTTGAAGGATTTCCCCAAGGTTGTCCGGTTACCGGATACAGTTTTTAATTCAACAATCGCGCCGTCCATTACCATATCGGCCCACTTTCTGCCTTTTTTGTTACCCATAAACCGCTCGGGGAGGAAGTAAACCATACTGCCTAATCCGGTCAGAATTCTGATACTAGCAACTTCCCGAAAAAGTTTGGCCTACTCCTTATGGCCTCCTAATAAGCGGCTTTTAGCTATAAAGACACCTTTCCCGTGGGGTATCCATTTCTCAAGGGGAAAGAGGGCCGAGGCAAGGGCAAAGGACTTTTCGGCGTTCAATTGAGCTAATTCAAGGACGTTAGTGGGCATAAGTGTTATAGTTTATCCTAAAATGGAGCTAAAAAGAAAGCATTTTGCGATAAATAATATACTTTTTTTAGAGATTTAATGCCACTACGAAAATATTTGGTTATTTCGTATTTTTGAAAATTTCGTCTTCCGTAATATTGCAGATTGATTTTTGTTTTTACTTCCTATAATTTTAATTATAAGGAATAGGAGGAATGAAAAGTGACACCCGAGGCGAAGCCCGCGAAGAAATTGACAGAATGCTCAATAAGGCCGGCTTTATTCACAGTGGGGTTTAATACCCCGCCCTTCAGGGCGTTAGTTATTCGGCAACGCTGACAAGATACCCCACCCTTCAGGGTGGGGAGGTTCATTCTCCAGGATATGAAAGAATTCGACCGTACTGCATCTTTAGGGGTTGCAGTTCGAGAATATCCTACACAGAGCGGCCCTGTTGATTATCTGCTTTTCATTGATGGAAAGCCTGTCGAGGTTATAGAGGCAAAAGCTGCGAATAAAGGAGTGTTAATCAGTACTGTCGCAGAACAATCACAACGATATATTACGAGTGGTTTAAAATATCTAGATACTATTACCATACGCTTTGCTTACGAATCCACAGGTGTTATTACACTATTCCGTGATATTAATGATCAAACTGTCGTTTTTGAGCTGCTTCACGTTGGCGCAGGGGTTTTTAGAAATCAAACCCGATCCTTCTTCCTCGTCAAGCATCACGTTGAACGTCTCAAGCACTGTGTTGGCGTAAGTGTTCTTGTAGTCGGCGCGTGTTACCTTCTTTCCGTCATTGTCTGTTTTCTTGCCCTATCCTTGAAGCCCAACAGCCATTTGTCAATTTCCTTTTCGATAATTTTGTCTAGGGCAACCGTGCCGAAAAAGGGCAGCAACTGGTTTGCGACATATTTCTGGCAGTTGCTCAAGTAGCTGTCGGTAATGTCCTTCCGGCCATCCTGCTTTTTGACGTATTCCGATCCACGCTCCCAAAAGCCGTTGGCGAAATCGACAAACGTCATGACCTTTGCAATCCTGTTCGGGATTAATGTCCCTGCTTTCAAAAGGGTATTGCAAAAGTTTCGGGCGGCAGTGACGGTCAGGAAGTGGGTTGTCCACAGCCCAACCTCCATACACACGAACAGTAGTGCTAATTCGTTATGGTATAAGGATTTAGCACGGCTCAGCAAAACCATTCTTTAGTAAAAGGTACACAGTTTCGTATGTCGTTTACAACCGAATGTTTTTTTTATTAAACCATGCTTGTATATCTTTTATGAGATGTTCCACTTCTTCGATAAGAGCTTTATTCAGGGTCAGAACCGCGTCCAGATTGCCAGCCTTGGATTTCATTTCCAGATCGTATGCTTTTTTTCGTACATCTTCCGCCCCGATGCTGGCGCAAGAACCTTTTAGGCCATGAACGATGGTTAGATATTGAGACAGAGTCTCCTCCGAGACTGTGCGAAGCTTTTCTATAGTTACAGGTATGTTAATGACAAACGACCACAGGGCGGAAACAAATATATCCAATTCTCCGCCGCAAAGAGTACATCCCAATTCTGCGTCTACCCCAGGTATTACGATGTCCGATACATCCATTTCTGGAATCTCATCGCCTTGTCCAAGGCTTTGTTCAACTTCATCCCGCATTTGTCTGTATGCCTAATTCTGTTAAAATTTTTTTTAGGCGTTTAATTTCTTTTTCGTTTACCGGTAAGTCAGTATTATACAAACAATGCGACATTACATCGCCATCTTTTAGTACTTCATCGTAGGGGTCTTGGATAATGTCTTTGTCGCTGTGTCTTGATATGGCGTTGGTGATTATCGAAATTTCATCATCATTGTATAGGTTAGTTGCCCTCAATATTTTTTCTGCCTGTTCGGCCCCTTTTATTCCGTGGTTTTCATAGCTTCCGTATAATACTGGGTAAATATCGTGCAACATTCCGCAAGTGGTTGCAAGTTCAACATTTAAGTTACGCCTTAAAGCCAATAATGTGCAAAAGTGGGAAACGCCATACAGATGCACATAAAAATATCTGTCCCTTTCTGGCTGTTTTTCTTTTATCAATTCATCAATTGTCAGACGCAATGTTTCTAGTCTGTATTCCATTGTTTCTCCTACAATAATTCAAAAGTATAAAACAATCTAAGAACTCTGGCAAGACCACCGTAGCCAAAAGCGCAGTAATTCTCAGTTTGAAAAAAAATATCGCAAAATATCTCATGCAGAGGCGGAGGGAAAGGCGAAATTTGCGAATTACCCCTAAACTCCGTGTCTGCGAACTAAAGTCAGTTGCGTCTTGGCGTGAGAAAATTTGAAATGAAGTCCTTCGAAAAGACTTAAACAGAGAATTGCCTGCCAATTAACATTTTACTGTTAGTTTGTCAATTATTGTATAAAAATTGCTGTTAAGTTATACGTGAGGGTATAATTACATAGCATATTGACAAAATGAGACTAATTTGATATTCTGTTCACTAGCCCTAAATAAGGATGAATCGCAGAACGTAACTGGACTGCGTAAAAGCACTTCTTATTTAGGGCTTTTAAAAGAGGTTAATAGATATATGTCCGGCAAGTGGGAAAATCCAGATGTTCCTCAAAGCGGCTGGGAGTGTATTGATATTGAGGATTTATCCGCTCCCGCCATGACCTGCCAAATGTGTGAGCATGAAAAAATCCGCTACGCTCATTATATGCGCCATTCAAATTATCAAAATGTGTTGGTTGTCGGCTGTATTTGCGCAGGTAATATGGAAGGCAATATAGAAGAAGCAAAAAAACGTGACGCATTTATGAAAAGCCGGATGGTTAAAAGAAAACGCTGGCTTGATCGGGTATGGAAAACATCAAAAAAAGGAAACCAATATATAAAATCCGACGGCTTTACCATTGTTATGAAAAATAGAAATGGCTTGTGGAGCGCACTTGTAAAAAGTGAAGATGGCAGTTTTGAAAAATGGAGCACAAGGAGAATCTCTAACGAGAACCTAATGAAGCTGGCGGCCTTTGACTGCCTGACAAATGTTTTGGCAGTAAGAATACCCGAAAACCAAGTAGTCACAATACCTCAGCAAATACCAAAAAATACAGTACAAGGCGATTTGTTTCAATTATCCGTGGCAAAAGAACATGAACCGGTAAGGGAGATAAAAGAGGTAATAGAAACCAAACCGTCTGAAATAGAAGTAAATTTCACCAAGGAACAGAAAAATATTTT
>JAIRUO010000085.1 GCA_031254385.1 Treponema sp.
GTACAACAGCCAGTTTGATAAGGCATCGTAGGATGCTACCACTAAGAACCTCACTATGTTATAGTTGAAATTAAGAGGTAAGTATGCATTTTGAGGGTATAATAATTGGCTTAAGTGCTTTCGTAATAATAGGACTTTATCATCCTTTGGTTATATATGCCGAATATCATTTTGGAGTTAAAATTTGGCCGTTATTTTTATGCTTGGGGATTATTCTCTGTATTGCTTCTGTTATTATGGAAAACGTGATAGTTTCCGCAATATTAGGAATAGCAGGCTTTTCCTGTTTTTGGGGTATACACGAATTGTATAACCAAAAGAAAAGAGTTGAAAAAGGCTGGTTCCCCCCAAAAAAATAAATTTGGAGGAATAGTTTATGCAGGCAATCATATAATCTATTTTTTCAATTGCGTATTTGATAACAGTCATTACACTTGGGTGCCTAATGATTGTATGGATGGGTTTCAGGGGCAAGGGCAAGAACGCATATGGAAATGAATAACCTTGAAGAATATTTAAGCGACGGAATTAAAACGCTGGTACTCGATGCGTTAAAACAAGCAGCAAAAAACCCCAAAGAAACCGCTTTTCTTCTTCAATATGCGGCAAGCTCAAAAAAAGCTGAAAAGTTAAGGCATAAAGCTGAAAAAAAAGGAAAACATATACCTTCATTTTTAATTGCAAGCATTACAAACAGATGCAACTTAAATTGTTCCGGTTGTTATCATCATGCAAGAGGAGATTCCAAGGCTAGTAGCCATGCTGTTTCTGGAATGAGCCGTAACGAATGGGGAAAGATTTTTAAGGAAGCGGCTGAAATCGGTGTTTCGGCAATTTTACTGTCTGGAGGCGAACCGCTCATGAGGATTGATGTTTTAGAAGAAGCAGCCCTTCATCAATCTATATTATTTCCTGTTTTTACAAACGGAACCATGCTAGACACCGCATTCTTAAAACTTTTTGAAGAACACCGCAATCTAGTCCCCATAATCAGTATTGAGGGTGATGAAGCGTTAACCGACACCCGACGAGGTCAGGGCACCTACAAAGACGCAATGCAGGCAATGGAAAAACTGAAAGAACAGGATTTGCTGTTTGGAACATCAATAACCGTTACAAATAAGAATTTACGGTATGTTACAGGGGAGGAAACCATTTCCCGATTGGAAAACTCAGGTGGAAAAGTGGCAATCTTTGTAGAGTATGTTCCATTTGCCGATCAAGATTTAGTGCTAGACGACAAAGATAGGCTTTTTCTGGAAGAGAGGGTAACGGAACTTAAAAAGAAAGAAAAAATGATCGTAATTTCATTTCCCGGCGATGAAAAAGTATCTGGCGGCTGCCTTGCGGCAGGACGGGGTTTTTTTCATATCAACGCAAACGGCGGCGCGGAACCGTGTCCATTTTCCCCTTACTCCGACTCAAACGTGAAAACTACTTCACTGGAGAAAGCATTAGAATCGCCGCTGTTTACGCGGCTTCGCAATGATAACACCCTGCTTGCCGACCATAAAGGCGGTTGCGTTCTTTTTGATATGGTTGACCATGTAAAATCAATAGTCGGTACTGACAGTAACACCTAGAGGTTAATATAACAAAAAATTATATTTATTTAACCTCCTGTTAATAACTTTTCCTCAATACTTTTTTATAATGTATAGATCTTGAAACGGAGTTAGAAATGTGGGATAAATTAAAACGGTTCATGGCAGGCCGGTATGGGAACGATCCTCTAAACATGGCGCTGATGATCATCACGCTGGT
This sequence comes from Treponema sp., assembly GCA_031254385.1. Next base: position 1,765 of record JAIRUO010000085.1, read on the forward strand.
GTTCTTTTTTGCGTCTATGCTGTGGAAACCGCTTTATATAGTTTCGCTGTTATTGATGGTTTTAGTGCCCTTTCGCATGCTCAGCCGGAATAAAGACAAGCGGGCTGCAGAAGGCATGGCTTTTGAAAAACTAAAGGGGCAGATTGCTGATAGTCTTATATCGCTAAAGCAATTGACAGTGGGAACGAAAACGCACTGCTATTTTCGCTGCCCAAACTGCAAGAAAATGGTACGAGTACCGCGCGGAAAGGGTAAAGTACTAATCCATTGTTCAAATTGCCAAACGAGCTACACAAAGAAAACATAAACAACGGAGGCGGAGAAAAAATGTTTGGAACTATCATGGCCAACCAAAATGCGCTGGAAAAACCTGAGCGGGCAAGATACAGGATGTGCTACTGCGGCCTGTGCCATGAGTTGGACACATTGTTTGGCAGTATAGGCTGTGCAAGCCTGACCTATGATATGACTTTCTTGTCCATATTGCTTGGGGCAGTGTATGACCTGCGTGAATCAACGGGAGTCCGACGATGCGTGCCGCATCCCATAGTACCGCATCCGTATGTCGTAACTACAGGCACTGCTTACGCAGCCGATATGAACCTGATTCTTGCCTATTACCAAAATCTGGACGATTGGAATGATGACCGTAACAAGATGGCCCTTCAAAAAAGCAAGATGATGGAACAGTACCTGCCGGGCATACGGCAGCGGCAGCCTCGGAAATGTGGTGCTATTGAAACCACGCTAAAAATGCTTGGAGAGATGGAGCGGGAAAATGAATTGAATCCCGATCTGCCCGCCAACTGTTTTGGAAATCTTCTGGGCGAGATATTCGTTTGGCAGGAGGACAAAAACGCTGAAACGCTCTATATCATGGGCGCCGCCCTCGGAAGATTCATTTATCTGCTGGATGCGGTAAACGACCTGCGGGCCGACTTAAAAAAACAACGCTACAATCCGCTTGTCGCGCAGATGAACACCGACTTTACGCCAGTTTTGACCATGATGATGGCTGAATGTACTGCGGCCTTTGAAAAGATGCCACTTGCCCGTGACCAAACAATACTGCAAAATGTGCTGTATTCAGGCGTGTGGCAGCTATACCGCAAGAGAAACGGAAAAGAGGCGGACAAATGATTCAAGACCCATACAGCGTACTGGAATTGCAGAATGGCGCAAGCATGGACGAAGTAAAAGCCGCCTACCAGAAATTGGCAAAAAAATATCACCCTGATCTGAACCCCGGAAACAAAATGGCTGAAGAAAAAATGCGGAGCATCAACGCCGCTTACGAACAGATCAAAACTGGTGAAACTGGCGGTGTCAAATACGAACGTGCCAACGGCACTTATGGGCATCAGCAACGCCCGGATCAGGGACGGCACTATGAAGATCCGTTTGGCGGATATGGGCCTTTTGCAGACATATTCGCGGAGATTTTTGGCAACGGCAGTCGGCAGCGATCATATCAAGGCACAGACAGCGATTTCAGGGCAATTCAGCAAGCCATACTGTATTTGCAAAACCGGCAATACCATGAAGCCGAGCAAATACTTTCTCAGGTGTCAGACAAGAATGCGCAATGGCATTATCTCAGCGCACATGCCAATGCCGGCTTAGGCAACCGGGTAAGCGCCCTTAACAACGCAAGGGAAGCGGTACGCTTGGAACCGAATAACCCTGAGTATCGGCAATTACTAAATCAATTTGAAAGGGGCGGCTCCACATATCGTCAAACAGGCCAGTCTCGCGGTTACACCATGCGGAATTTAGGGCGAAGCCTGCTTAGTATACTATTGCTGCAGTTGACATGCCTGTTCTGCTGCCGCTTTTGCTAAAGATAAAAACTATATAAAAGGGGATAGAAATGAAAACGAATAAAAAACGCATAACGGCTACAAGAACCATGCTGGTTGCTTGTGGGCTGCTTATCTGTCTTTTCGGGTGTTCTTCAAAAGAAAAAGGGCCTCTACCTTTCCAAATTGTATTTACCTCGTTATACATAAATGAAAGCGCGGTTTCTGAATATGGGGCCATTTTGCTAAACGACATACCCGAATTGAGCATTGATGGAAAAGCCCCCTTATTCACTTCGATGATTATGGGGGAAACCAGCAATAACCCCGAATCTGGAAATTTCGCCGATCCAATGATGGCAATGGGCAGCATAATGAGGCTGACAACCTTAATAGCAAATGGTGATATTGACATAATCATATCCGATTTAGACAATGCGGCCCGAAACGCACGAGGTGGTTTGTTTTTATCACTCAGCGATGTGTGTACCGATGATGACTTAGCTGCTCTAGGCGACAGGCTTCTATCATTTGATATATTAAGGAACGACGGCTACGAGCCAACGCCAACAGGAGAAAAGACGCCAATATGCGGCATAAACATTACCGGCAATGAGAGGATAAGAAGAATATTCGGAAATCAAGAGATCGGCGTGTTCATTGTAGCAAATACCAAAAACCTTGAACTTGCAAGAAGGGTAATGGTTTCCTTGTTATAATGGATATTTTGATGAGTGAATACGGCAGCGTTGAACAAGAAACGAGGCGTAGAGAAAAAAATTATACTCTATCACTCCATACTCTACCCATGGTTTCGTATACTACAGATAAAAAAACGGCCCTTTCAAGGGATAGTCGTATGACCCCTTCATCCATGAAACTGAAGAATGATTCATCAATAACTACCAAATAACCATCATCCGCACTATGTGCAAATAAATTATAATCATCAAGAATAAATGGACAATATTCTATTTTTAAATATTTTCCCGTAATCTTTTCTGAAATTTTTACTATTTCCTGAAAAAAAGTTCTTCATATTGAGCTGAATTTTCAGCAATGTCATCAAGATTGGGACGAATTTCACCTGACGTTTTTTCCCAATTATTCTATAACTCTTTTGCTAAACCTATACTATTATCACTCGGTGCCAATATATCATATTTGCTATAATAATATTGTTTTATATCTTCAATCTGGCTCATCGTCTTGCAACGCTTCTTTTATTTCATCTTCTGTGTTTACAATATTATTGTCTATCTTGAGATGCTTTATTTTTCGTTTTTGTAAAAGGTCATATAAAAAACATACAACAACTCCAACTCCGACATCACTTAACTTTTCAATAATAAATCCAATAAATTCCTGCTCGTTAAATGTTTGTGCTTGATAATGGGGTGGAATATTGGCCCTATAATCACTAATCATATTACCTGAAATCGTATCAAGTAGATCGAAACCTATTTACCGATACCTCTATACACCCCTGCTCCGGCGGCGACCTCGCCTGTTTAGAATATACCTCATATCCTTTGTCCGGTCAAGTTGGTAGACCTATTCTGTGAAACCAAGGATTTTTAGCTCCCACCCCTCACTGCACCTTCCCGCAATCCTTACATTTCTTCGTGAACAGTCCGCTTATCTGTCCGCCGCAATGAATACATAGACCTTGCTGCATACGGATAATTTGTTCTCTGGAGAGCGGACGACCAATATTCCGCCATTCGCTAACGTTGCATCGACCTTTATTGCCTTCTCCGACCGCAACAACCGTGCCGTCCGCTTTCAAGCCTACTGTATAGTGGGTGAAAAGAGAAGAACAGCTAGAGCTAAATCCTCCAGCGGAAATAGCAACAATATTCCGCCAGCTGCCAACGTTGCACTCACCGTATGTATTATTTCCCACCGCAACAACTGTACCGTCCGCTTTCAAGCCTACTGTATGGGAATGTGCGGCAAAAACCGCGACAATGTCAGACCAACCTATGTCGTACCAGCCTTTGTCCCGATTTGCCGCGGTTATAACAACTGTACCGTCTTTTTTCAAGCCAACTTTACCACTGCAATCGGATGAAACGGCGACAATATCCCGCCAGCCGTTGCACTCACCTTTATAAAATTTTCCAGCCACAACAACTGTGCCGTCCTTTTTCAAGCCTACTGTATTAAAACTATCTGCAGAGATGGCGACAATAGCCTGCCACCCACTAACATTGCATTGCCCCAAACTATTATCCCCCGTCGCAACAACTGTGCCGTCCGCCTTTAAGCCCACTGTATGTTCATCACCAGCGAAAACTGCGACAATATTCCGCCAACTGCTAACGTCACACTGACCACAGTATATTTCCCTAGGTAAACTATAAGGGGCATCATATAGCTTATTATTATACCCAACCGCAACGACAGTACCATCCTTTTTCAAGCCTACTGTATGGTCGTTGCCGGCAGAAATACAAGCGCTATATTTGGCATTGTGTTCACGCTTCTTTTTGAGCTCTTGTATCCGCTTTTCGAGGCGTTCCTGTTCTTGCCTAATGCGCTCCTGTTCTTGCCGTTCTTTTTCGGCGTGTTGCTCGGCTTCTATTCGTTCTTTTTCAGCGAATTGTACAACAAGTTCATCATATTTTCCTCTATCCGCTCCTAGCTCAAGAAGCAGATTTACAAGATCGTCATTATTCATACCGAATGCAGTAAATAGAGGGTATCTGCCGTCATCTGAACATTCATTTATATCCGCTCCAAGTTTACATAGAAGCCGCATCAAATTATAAAGAGTATCAGGGCTTTGTTTTTTGCTCAAATATTCAAAATAACCTACTATATAGTCGATTGGAGTCTTTTTATCAATACAATTTGGTCCTGCCAGCGGTAAGCCCTGCGCGGCGTATGTCTCAAAAAGATCGGAACGACTAGCGTAGCTATCAATAAAATCTTTTAGTATAGCCTCCCCGTTGCTGCCGGTAAGCTCTTTGAATGACAAAAAAGGGAATAAGCCCAGCAGAAAAAACTGTTCTAGTATGCTGAGATTGTCAAATTTATCTGTTGATTCGAAATCGTCCCCATAAATTCCGGACAGCCACACGAGTAGCGTGGAATCTGTTTCCATTACCGCTTTTTTAACAAGGTCTATCTGCGCTCCGTTCTTCTCCTTTTTGAGTTCGTCAGGGCTTTGATAGCGTTTGGTGCCTATAGTAATGCCGCCATCCTGCTGTAGTTTCAAATAAATAAGGGCGAGAGCTTGTTTGGGGGTATATTCCTTAAAAAAGCTGCAAAATGTCTGCGCCGCTTCCTTTCCCTCTGAACCTTCGGTTGCTGCAAGATACAGGTACAGATTTGCATTGGGTTTTTTCAGATCTTCCATATAATAAGCAGATTCAGCCATTATAGCGTCCGCCATGTCTTCACCGCTTTCGCAGATTTTTCCGCCCCTGCTTTTAAAGGGCCTACCCGAATCAAAGGTGTAAATCGCGGTATAAAGCCCAGCGTCTTTATCCTTGTTATATTCTGATACGATATTTTCAGCTTTATTGAATAACATGACATCGCCGGCTTTTTGAAGCCAGTTTTTTATGATGTCGCTGTACAGGCAGGTTTTTCCCACATCGGGGTATTTTTCCATCAGAGCGGCTAGCTCTTTGGGGTTTGACGCATATTCTTTATCGGAGAATTTTAACGGTTCATAAGCGGTGCTTGTAGTGCTTGCACTGCTAGTCTTTTTGACACGCTGCGTAAGGGTTTCTCCTTTAAGCCACTTCTGTACCTGTTCGTTCCCCCATCGATCCTTGCGCTGTGGTTTTATTAGCCCTTGTATTAATTCCGCGTAATCACTTGGCATATCAATGGGCAAGTCTACATTCTCTTCGGCAATCAGGTAGTCCCGTTGTGTTGCCTTTATGCCCTTGAACGGTTTTTCACCCAGCCAGAGTTCTATCATGGTTATTCCAAGAGCAAAATAATCAACGGACGGCGTTGCCATTACCTCTTTCCGGTTTCCCTTGTGAGCCAATTCGGGCGCGGCGTACAGGTCGGTAATGCTGGCGACTACTTCGACTTCTTCATTTCCTGGGCGCATAACGCTTGAAATACCGAAATCGGCAAGAACCAACGATGACTTAGCCGCATCTTTAAAATAGATGTTTTCCGGCTTTAAGTCCTGATAAATAACTTTGTAGAAATCGTGAAGCTGCTGCAGACCTTCGTTTATCTGTTTTATAATGGTTTTTATTTTTTTTGTATCATTTACACCGCCGTGGGTTTTAAGAAACTGATCAAGGGTGCCGCCTTCCGCATACTCCATAATTTCATAATCCTGATTGTTGAATCTGCCAAAGTCGAATACTTCAATAATCCTGTTCTTTGGGTTGTTTTTGATCTTGGTTAAAACCTTTTTTGCGGTATCGCTCAGCGGCATATCCGGCTTGTAATGTTTCAAGGCATACGGATTGCCGTCTATATTAATTTTGTAGACATTGGCTTCGCCGGAACTGCTGCTGATCATTTTTTCTATGACGCAGTTTTTGTCATCCAAAATGATGGTCTGCCCCGCTGTGAACAATTCGCCTGTTGACTTGCCTCCTTGATTGCCGCTCAATTTAGCGGTACCAGCGTTCATGCGAGCAGTACCATCATTCATTTTGGTAGTACTTTGGTCATTGTTCATTTTTTCGGTACTCATTCCTCTTTCTCCTACATTCGTTCAACCAAAATTCTCCAATTATGGCACGACCATTCAAGTGAAGGAGGGAGTGACACTTTTGTTTGCTGAATTTGGCGGCATTTTTTTGCCAAAACTTGGGCCATATCTCTTACTTTACTGTTGTTATTTTTAACACGAGGACCTTCCTCTTCCTCATCGGTATTCCCGGTAGAAAGATACTGAACCCAGTTTTCAATCCGGTATTTAGGGCAGATAAAAACGGCCTTTTCGAACATTTCCTGGGTGATTCCGTTTTCCTTGGCGGTTTCCCAATAGAGTTTTTTGAGTTGATCTCCTGTTTCAAGTGTATCAAGATCGGCAAGTACTATCAGTGTCGTATCGCTGCCCATAGCGATACAATTTTTCAATTCTTGCGGGAATTTTCGTTGTAATTCCGCTTTACCGCCGCAATCAATGAAACGCGCCTTTCCTGTCGAAAACGGGCGAAGCCAATCAGGGTCATAAGCTTTCAAAAACGCATTTGCAAAAACAGGATCTATACTCTGCCCTTCTTTGCCTTCATGCATACAGATTATTTGCGTTCGTTTCGCCATTATTTTATCCTACCCATCCTCTGGCAAGGGCTTCTCCCGCACTCATCCCTTCGGGAACATTCAACGGCACGGCGCGTGTCGGAGACTTGTGATTATCCCGCAAAAAAACAATCCCCTTTGATGGATTATTGTCCAGAATTTCCGAGTTATGGGAAATAAGTATTGCCTGATGGAGGTTATCTGTAATTTCACTCATCGATAATAGCCAAGGCTGCAATTCCTGCAAACTGATATAATTATCAGGTTCATCAATGAAAACAGACGCTATATTGCCTTTGGCCAACGCTGAATGAACCATATACAGGCTGACAAGCATTTTTTCTCCGTCGGACAAACCTGAAAAAGGCAGTACCACCCCTTCAAAGTGTAATTCCAAAATTTTGGACATACCTGCATCATCGAGTTTCAGGTGTTTCAGGTCCGGCCATAAACCTCTTAAAGACTCTCTAAAAAGATCGGTATTTTCCTGGTCCTGAACCAGATGACGATACCATGATATTACATTGCTCAAATCAAAATTCAGGAATTTATTTTCGGCTTTGCTTTCAAATTCCATATTGCGGACACTCGGGCGTATTATCAAAACATTTGATAACGCTTTTTGAAGAATCTCAATTTCCTGCCTTTCGCGAACAGGCTGTATTGACGACAATGCCGCCTGCCTCCAGTCCAAAGGGAAACCTCTGTCCTGATCAAAATGGACCCCGTCTAAATCCCTTCTGTAAAGTTCCCTGTTATCACAGAGCGCCATCTCTTTTATTATCCTCGGTTCGTGCAGAGGGGCTTGTTCAATATGAATAACATACTTAAAATCATGGTTATCCACTTTTAATTCAAGTTCAAACTCCTGGGTTGTGCTGCCAAGCCAATGACAAAGTTCAAGTTTGGTAACAGTGCGGTTACTTATATCCCCTGATTGTCCCCCAAAAAAACACCTACCGATGGCAAGGTCGCAAATAAATTTAACGGCATCGAATACTGAACTTTTGCCAGTACCATTTGCGCCACAGAGGACTTCCAATGCGTCAAATTTCATATCAAAAGCGACAAGACATCTAAAGTTGTTCACATAAAGCCTTGTTATCATCAGTTTCTCTCCTAAAGAACAGAGTATATACCATTCGCAGACAATTATACACCGAATTTTTGAATTCTTTCAAGACAAAATATCTGAAAG
>JAIRUO010000174.1 GCA_031254385.1 Treponema sp.
ATGCCGTAGGATGCGCCTGTTACCCAGGCTGTTTTTCCCTTTAATGAAAATGCGTCATTTAAACTCATCATTTGCTCCTAAAGTTTTCTTACATTAATTCCACTGTGGGAATTGTGTCCATATCGTCAAAGACCTGATTTTCCCCGGCCATGGCCCAGATAAAGGTATAGGCCGCAGTTCCCGTACCGGAGTGAATGGACCAGGAAGGCGAGATTACCGATTCTTCGTTTTTCATGACTATGTGGCGCGTTTCGCTGGGCTGGCCGTGGAGATGGAAAACCACCTGGCCGGGCTTCATATCAAAGTAAAAGTAGACTTCCATGCGCCTTTCGTGCGTATGAGCGGGCATGGTATTCCACACAGAGCCTTCTTCAAGAATGGTCATCCCCATACTCAACTGGCAGCTTTGCAGCACCGCAGGATGAACATACTGGTAAATGGTTCTGGCATTACAAGTGGCGGGTTCTCCCACCTTGCGGGGATTGGCCTTCTCTATGGGAATATGCACAGTTGGATACGTGGTATGGGCCGGAGTGCTGGCCATGTAGAATTTTGCGGGATTGTCTTTGCTGTCGGAAACAAAAACTACTTCTTTAGTTCCCTTGCCTATATAGAGGCCGTCTCCCTTTTTCATTTTGTATTCCTGTCCGTCCGCAATTATGGTTCCGGAATTGGCAATGCAGATAATCCCAAGCTCACGGCGGTCAAGAAACACATCGCTGCCAAATTCTTTGCCGCCCTTTAGACATAATTTTTCCGCTGACGGGCAGGCCCCGCCAAAAACTACCCTGTCATTATGGGTATAACAGAGGCTTATTTCATCCTTGACAAATACCTTGTCAAAAAGAAACTGCTCTCGCAATTTTTTTGTGTCATAGTATTTCATGTCTTCGGGATGGTTGGAATAACGTGTGTCCAGTTTCATAAAGGCTCCTTAAAATTTTAGTCTTTTAAAACATTTTCCGCAGTTTCTCTTAGAAAAGCAATAGTTGAACGTGCAGTAGAAGGCTGGGTGTTTTCTAGCAGTATGTCAATACCGGGCTTTCTCTGCATTAGCAGTTTCAGGAATACAGGCCAGTCAAACTCGCCTGTTCCGGCAGGGAGATCGCCTTTTTTACGTCCGCCTTCCATGCGGAAATCTTTGGCATGGATTGCGGCAATTTTGTCGCCTAATGCATCCAGGGTTCTGGTAAAAAATTGTTCCTGGCTCTCTTCAAGGCCGTTAATGGGCATCAGGTTTACCGGATCCCAGATGACCCCAAGTGCGGGCGAGGGGAAACGCTCAAGGAGTTTCTGCATTTTTTCGATGCTGGAAATAGTATGCTGATATGCCACAGGTTCTATCGCCACGATGGAGCCGCATTTTTCTGCACAGGAAATGAGGCGCTCCGCAGATTTGCAGAAAAGGTCAAAGGTTTCTTCCTTTTCTGTATCAGGATGAAATGAGCAGTTGGCGTTAATCGAGCCTGTTTCGGTTCCAACCAAAGCACAGCCAAAATCTCTGGCAAAGCGTAGGTGTTCTTCAAAACTGCGCAGGGATTTTTCACGCTCATCAGGATCAGGATGTATGGGATTTATATAACAGCCCAAGACCGCGATGGAGATATTTCTGGCCTCAAAGATTTTCCGGAGCTTGCGTGCGTATCCGGGGCTTAGGGAGCCATGGCCAGGCGCGGGGTCAAGCGCCTTGGCTAAGGCAAGCTGAATTGATTCAGGGTGATAATCGGCAATAATATCCGCCAGTTGTTCTGGCGGCAGTTTTCCGTAATCATGCGCTCTAAGCCCTATTTGTAGCATATTCACTATGATATAATAAAATATAGGATTTATAAAGGGCTTCTTAGATTCTTTTAGATAGAGGGAAAATATGAATAATTTGTTTGTAATAGCCCGTACTCTGCTTTCGGAATGGAAGAAAGATACTTACGTTTTTGGCAGCAATGTTTTGTCCAAGCTTGGAAATTTAGCAGAGGAATACGGCAAGAACGCGCTCCTTATCTGCAATGCCTCTTATCTGGATGAGGTTGGCAATAAAGCGGCGGCCTCCCTTAAAAAAGCCGGAATCCACCTTGCAGGAGGCCAGATTTTCCCCGGCGCAGGCCCCAATGCGCCGCGTGCAGATGTTTACAGGATAGAAACCTATATCCTTCATCACAAGCCAGAAATGATAATCGCGGTTGGCGGAGGTTCTACCATAGATGCGTGCAAGGCATCCAATTTTCTGGCCTGCCTGGGAAAGGCAAAAAGCGCGGAAATCGATCCCTGGTTTGGGACGGGAATGGTATCTGCCGCCTTAAAGGAAACCAAGCATAAACTGCTCCCCCTGGTTGCAGTGCAGACTTCTGCCAGTTCCGGCGCACACCTGACCAAGTATTCAAATGTTACCGATCCTGTTTTAGGCCAGAAGAAGCTCATTGTTGATGAAAGCATAGTGCCGACCGCAAGCCTATTTGATTATGATGTTACGGCTTCCATGCCGCTTCCGATTACGGTTGACGGCATACTGGATTCTATTTCGCATTGTTTTGAAGTCTTTACTGGGCTGCCCGCAAATACGCCGGAAGAAAAATATAATTTAGTTGAAGACATTACAGAAACCGCTCTGGAACTGGCCATTCAGTATAGTCCAAGAGTTATTGCCAATCCAAAAGACATGGATGCACGGGAAGCAATCGGCCTGGCCTCAGACCTGGGAGCTTATGCGATCATGGTTGGCGGAACTCACGGCCCGCACATGACAAGTTTTTCTTTGGTTGACCTTGTAGGCCACGGTACTGCCTGCGGCCTGATGAATCCCTATTATGCGGTCTTCTTTGCCCCTGCCATAGAAAGACAGTTGCGCCTGGCAGGGTCTATTTACAAAAAATACGGCTATATATCCAAAGACCTGGAAGATCTTTCCGCCAGGGATTTGGGCATTGCCGTTGCCGAGGGAATGAAGGCGTTCAACAAAGCCATTGGTGCGCCAGTTGCGTTAAAGGATCTGCCTAAATGGAATGACAGCTATGTCAACAAAATCCTGGAAGCGGCAAAAGACCCCCAACTGGACATGAAGCTAAGGAATATGCCCGTGCCTTTGCATGCTTCTAATGTGGATGAACTTATGGGCCCCGTTATACGCTCCGCGGTTC
>JAIRUO010000197.1 GCA_031254385.1 Treponema sp.
GTTTTATAAAATATGGAATCATAAGCCGATACGGTAATCTCGCCCCTGATTCTTTGGTCAAAAAAATCAGAATCCAAGACTGTTCCTGATGATGCGCTTCCATTTCCGTTGCAGCCTACCGGTATCAGCAGAACAGCCAGGATGGTAAAGCCAAAAAATGCCTTTTTCTTCAATAGATTATTCATCAAGAGCCTCCGTAATAGTTTTACTTATTGAATATCGCCAGCCAATCTGAACTGTTACTGTATCTTATCTGAAGTTTTCCTGTAGTTATCTTTATAAACATTTATCTGTGTCAGTGATATCCGCCGGACGGGGCACGTGTCATAAAAAACCCTGTAGAATCTGGCTACGGAGCCAAGGTCTCCGCGAACCAAAGGTTCGACGCCAGGGAATTCCAGATGTTTTTTCTGCCCCGCACCCCGCTCCGGCGGTTTTCTGCTTATACAGTAAATGTGTTTATACCGCATACAGAATAATGTAACTTCGATCACTAACAACTAACTACTAATAACTAACAACTTCCTCACTCACTCAAATAAAGATCTGCCCTGTTCTGCAAAACTCTGGCTGCTTCGTCTGCGCTGCGCGTACCGGCAAAGAAATACTGGAGTTCGGGGCGAATCATATCGTTAAGGCTTGAGTCCTGCACCACAAAGGTGTTGATGCTGTCCGATAACATTTCCACCACGGCCTTGTACTTTTCCAGGGCCTGGAGCTGCTGTTCGTTTGGGGCTTGTCCGGATCTGCCGGAGAAGCTGAGTGCGGCCCTTTCCGCACGGGCTTCGTTGTTTATGCGAAAGCCCATATCAATAAGGTTAGTTGAAAGTTGCATTTCTTTGGAGAGAAGGTATTTTATAAAAGCCCAGGCTGTTGCTTTATTCTTTGACTGGCTGCTGATTCCAAAACCCTGAGTGTAGGTAAACGGAACAAAGCCATCGGCATTGGCCTGGATGCCGGCGATTTCATCATCAGTGCTAACAGCAGGGGAGCTGCCGGCGTTCATCATTCCTACCATCACGCCTATACCTCGTGCAAATTGCCCAAACAGGGCAACATTTGCGTTCAGCTTAAAAAAGTATCTGTCTGTTATAGCGGTTGCAGCGCTTCGCATAAACTGCCCTGCATTCTGCTGGCCGGTAATAGCCTGGGGTATATAACCCTGATCAGTATAATTCTTGACAGAGCTTAACAGCCCTGTAAATTTGCCGTCAACAAAATTAGCCCGCCCGGTATCCAGATTAATAAACGACCGTATATTCTCGTTTAAGAGCTGGTTAAATATGCCGTCGGCCGTTCCCCCCATCGCGTTAAAAAGTTTGTAAGTCCCGTCGTACAAGGGTATTCCCAACTGGAAAAGCTGTTCGGTGCTAAATGCTTTATCCGGGCCGAACCCCGCGGCAATATTCGCCGGAACTAAAGTCGAGTCATACGCAAAATAATTGAAGGAATAATCCAAGGGCAGTAACCAGATCCCGTCTTTGTAGCGCAGGGCTTCGATTATATTCTGCTTGTAGTCAGCTTTATTAAAATTCGGATCAAGGTTCATATAGGGTTCAAGGTTTTCCAGAGTTCCGCTCTGGGTAAATTTATGAAGGGGAAGCACATCCATGGCATAAATATCTGCGCCCGTGCCGCTCATTAGGTTAGTATTAACCCGGTTCAGATAATCCTGCCTCGACTGCGGATCATCCTGCATCTGTATGCTCATAACTTGCATATCTCCCTGTCCGCCGGTCCTGATCTCCGGCATGGCGGAAAAAGTTTCTATATTAACCTTGGTTCCCGGATACAGAGCTTCAAACCCTCGTGCCGCTTCTTCCAAATAATTTTTGTAAGTCATGGAATTATAGGCCGAAACAGTTATCTCGCCTTCAATTTTTCCGGTAAAAAAGTCAGAGTTCAGGACTGTTCCCGAAGAGGTATTTCCGTCACCAGCGCCGCAGCCCACGAATATCAGCATAACAGCCAGAACAGTAAAGCCAAAAAACATTTTTTTCACCGAAAACTTCTTCATCCAAATCCTCCACATCATTTTTATATAAACAAAAACTCCTGTGAGTCTGAACAGTTACTAATCTTATCTGAAGTTTTCCTGAAGTATAACTTTCACATTGCATACATATAAAAAGCGCCGGTTTACAGAAGCCAGCGCTTTCTAGAAAGTTCAGATCACTACTTCATCGGCCTGGGGAGGGGTATCCTCTTCCAGCTTGCGGCGGCGACCACGGGGAAAGCGTTTGCGAAGCTCTTCATAGACTGCCTTTGCGCCCGAAACGTTGGTAGCGGCATGCAGTTTAACATAGTTGTAAAAGACAAGGGCTGCCTGGTAAGCTTCGCTTCCTGCGCACATCTGCGTATCCACCAGATTTTCTTGAAGCTGCTTCACCATATTGATGGTTGCGTACAGGCCCTGAGCATCCATATAATCTCTCTCAAACACATCCAAGTCTATATGTTTGGGACAAAGATCAGGATTCATTCTGGAGAACTCGTAGCACTTTTTCACAAAGGCCAGCGTCTTGTCCCCCATCTTGGGCAACTTCTGACGTTCCTTGGGTGTCAGTGGCGTAACGTGCGAGGAAATAGATTCCCGCAGTTTCTCAATACTCTTTGAGATTGTCTCCAATGTCTTTTCTTCGATTGGAGTTAAGTGGTTATTATTTTTCATAACCTACATCCTTTTTGTAGCAGCAAGGCCACATTGTGTATTTGAACGATATGTTTTACTAAATCGCTCATATATGTAAATTTATTAAGTATGAACTATAAATTCAACTAAAATCACAATTTTCTCTAAAAAATTAAATATATCTTTTTTATTTTAATTGAAGAATTACGATTTTGTTTTCCCGATACTCGACTTCAGGGTTCGGAGATAGGTAATTCTATCTCGGAGATAAAAAGTCGGAGTTCGAAGATAGGTAATTCTTCCTCAGAGATAGAAAGCTGGAGTTCGGAGATAGGTAATTCTGCCTCAGAGATAGAAAGTCGGAGTTCGGAGATAGGTAATTCTCCCTCAGAGATAGAAAGCTGGAGTTCGGAGATAGGTAATTCTGCCTCAGAGATAGAAAGTCGGAGTTCGAAGTTAGGTAATTCTATCTCCGAAATAGAAAGTCGGAGTTCGAAGTTAGCACTTCGGAGTTCTGAGGAATTTCATTCTATAGAATGCTAGAGCAAAAAATATTTTGAATTTTTTTCAATTACCCTAACGCACTCATTTCCACCCCTGCGGCTTTAAGCAATTCCGCAATACTTGAGCTGCCGAATTGAGTTGCCGACATTTGCACGAGTTTTCCGCAAGTCATTGCATCGTCAAGGGCGTTGTGGGCGTTGTACTCGATGCCGAACTTTTCTGCCAGGGCTGTTAGGGCATAAGACTCCAGCCCCGGCCAGGTGCGTCGGGACAGGCTTTGGGTGCAGAAATATTGCAGACGAGGTATCTCAAGTTCATACCACTCCAGGACAGCCCAGATCACGCTCATGTCGAATGACGCATTGTGGGCGGCAAGCGGCAGACTTCGACCTTTTAGGTCGTTAGTAAATGGTTTTATCGCGCTGTCCCATAGGCTTGAGAATGTGGGGGCATCCTTTACATCGTCCACCGTAAGGCCGTGAATCTCGGTGAAATCGGGACGTATGTAGAGTATGGGCGGTCGGATGAGCGAATAAAAAGTGTCGGTCGCTTTTCCGTCTATAAATTTTACCAGGCCCACGGAACAGGCGCTTTCCCGCGAGTATTTTGCGGTCTCAAAATCAATGCTTACAAAGTTCATTTTTTTTTCACCATCCTTTGCATTATTTCAATTTCGTTGTGCCAGCAATTGACCAGCGATTCTGGCTCCAGCGGGAGGGCGGTGCTGCCCCGTGACAGCACCCCTGATAGTCTAACGCTAGAATGCGGTTTTCGCTCAAGGCTGTGGTGATAAGGTTCCATAGTTCCAGCGATACCGGGGAGGAAGGGGTTAATGGAACCACTATGCGGTCTTCGTACCAGGCGGAACTACCCTCTGCAACCATGGGCGCAGTTATACAGTCCAGGAGATGGCTGGCCGCATCGTAGATAGGCGTATCCCGGTACAGGGTGAGGATGTTTTTTGCCATGCTCAGAGCCAACAGTTCATCGGCCCCGGAAAAGCCCATGGGGATACGGTAGTTGGACTCGGAGTAATAATAACCCCGATGCTTGGCATCGTACTCTATGGGGGCATTGAGCCAGACCTTCATAAAATCAATGTCCCGGTATATGGTGGTACGGCTGATTTCTTCCCATTTTTCTGCCAGATCTTCGGTGTTCGGGTATTTCCCCGAAGCTATCTGCCGGTCGATAAAATACAACCTCTCCAGTGCAGACTTTGGCAAAGACGCCCTTACGGGCTTTTTTTCTGTTTTCATAGCGCTTAGTATAGCATATTGGTCTATCATGGAGTGGTAGGGCAGAAAAAAATGAAATAAATTTCAATTTTTACCCGGTTATGTGCAACTCCATATTGAAGCGCACCCCTTCCGCAGTATTTTCCAGGGAGAAAGGCACGGCCATGCGATCAAGGGCCTTTTTTACAATGGCAAGTCCCAGGCCGGTTTGTGTGCCATGCCTTGTGCGCGCTGTATCCAGACGGAAGAAGGGCTCGAAAAGCCGGGACAGGACTTCATCGGGAATATGAGCACCGCTGTTAATGATGCTTAGATGAAGGGTAGCTGTTTTTTCGGTTTCTATTTTGATGACGCCACATTCCGGCGTATTCTGAATCGCGTTTGCCATTAGGTTGGAAAGAACCCGCTGTAATAAGTTCCAATCTGCTTTTACCTTGACGTGGGGGAATACGCCCTGAATAACAATGCCGCGCTGTTCTGCCAGGGGCAGATACTCGGCAAGCACGGCGTTCCCCAATTCCCGAAGATCAAGGGAATTAATCGCAGGGGCTGTCTCTTTGCCGGACAGTTTGACTATCTCTAGGATTTCCGAAACCAGCCGCGCCTGCGAATCAAGCGTCTTCATACATTCCCGCAAATATTTGGGATGATCTTTGTATTCCCCGACACCGGCAATCATGCCTTCAACAAGAGCCCTGGCAGAAGCAATGGGGGTCTTTAACTCATGGGAGGCAGCGGAAAAAAAGAGCCGCTGATTTTCTTCCATGGTACGTTCACGGACTA
The DNA here is from genome assembly GCA_031254385.1 of Treponema sp. The sequence continues at coordinate 5,158 of JAIRUO010000197.1, forward strand.
TCTCGTCCTCCAAAGGCTTGGTAACCTT
>JAIRUO010000083.1 GCA_031254385.1 Treponema sp.
GGGGATGGGGTTGGGCCGGAGATCACGGCGCAGGCCCTTAAGGTGTTGGACGCTGTTGCCAAGATTTGCGGTTTTACTGTTAAAACAACGCATGCGCTCATAGGCGGGGCCGCGATAGATGCTACGGGCGAGCCGCTGCCGGAAGCAACTGTTGCGCAGTGCAAAGAATCGGATGCAGTACTGCTTGGCGCGGTGGGCGGTGAAAAATGGGACAGCCTGCCGGCCTGGCAGCGCCCGGAAAAAGGGCTTTTGGGCATACGCGCCGCCCTGGAACTGTTTGCTAATTTGCGGCCGGTACTCGTTCATAGTTCATTGCTCGGCGCATCGCCGCTCAAGGATGAAATTTTGGGCAGCGGGCTTGACCTGATGATAGTGCGGGAACTGACCGGGGGCATTTATTTTGGCAGCAGGGGCAGAAAGGACACGGGCGGCATCCCCTCAGCCTTTGATACCGAAGAGTACAGCGAACCGGAAATACGGCGCATTGGCGAAGTTGCCTTCAGGCTAGCGGAAAAACGTAACAAGAAAGTGTGTTCTATTGATAAGGCGAATGTGCTTGAATCCTCCCGGTTCTGGCGCGAAACCATTACCGATCTTTCCGCGAAATACCCGGATGTGGCGCTTTCGCACATGTATGTGGACAACGCCGCGATGCAGCTTATCAGGAATCCGCATCAGTTTGACACGATTGTTACGAGCAATATGTTTGGCGATATACTGTCTGATGAAGCGTCGCAGATATCTGGCTCAATCGGTATGCTGCCCTCAGCATCGCTTGGAGCAGGGAAGCTTGGGCTGTACGAGCCCATACACGGTTCTGCGCCGGACATTGCGGGCAAAAACATTGCCAATCCCATTGCCACGATACTGTCTGTTGCTATGATGCTGCGCTATTCCCTTGACCAAGACGTTGCTGCGGCCCTAATCGAAAAGGCTGTCGATAAGGTTCTGGAAAACGGCATCCGCACAGTCGACATTGCCCTTCCTGGGCAGCCCCCGGTCGGCACAGACCAAATCGGCGATGCCATAGTAAAGGCTCTATAACAGCTTTTTTATAGATCAAAAACAACAGGCTCTATAAGCATAGGGATTTCCCTTCCCTCCCTAAGGATTGAGCTTGTTATATTTTATCATTAATACTTTTTTGCCGTTTTCCGATAATAAAAGAGGAGATCGGCAATGGTATACGGAATAATTTCCAATAATTCAATTTCCGGTATAAGCGCCTTGAATATGGCGGCAGGGGGAAAGATTGCCCTGCCGGTTGATCCTTCATCCCTTCTATACTCACACTTTAAAAATGTCTCCGGGGTAGCCGCGCCTGAGGGAAGCTCCGGCGTAACCATCAACAAACTCAATATCCTTGACGTACTAATAGAACAGATGAATCAGATTAAGCAAAAGCCCGAGCCCATTCCGGTTATTGATTCAGAAGACCGCATGGCCGCTATGGTAGAGGCTAAAATCGACAGCATAAGAGATCAAATCCTGGATGTCCAAGAAGCGCGGAGCAATATGCCCTATATCCAGGCGCCTCTGGCAGAAACAGGCTCACTCTTCAGCCTAGTTTTTTAGGCCACTTCCAGTCGCCCGTGACGGCGATCATAAGCAAGGCCGGACTTTTTTATCGAATCATAAAAAGTCTGAAGCCTGTGTTCCAGATCTTCTATAGTTGTTGCCTGCGTTCTTAATTCCGGATATTTATCCAGATAACCGACGTACCATCCCATGTCCATCCAATAGGTGTATTTAAGCTTCATATTTTAAACATAATGGAATTATTTTGAAACGGCAACTTTTCACTCTTTTTTTTTTCGTTTTAGTGCATTATTATCAGGTTATGGATAAAAACCGGTCACAGGTAGACCTGATTAGAGAAGCGTTTCATTACCAAAGCCGTTTTGACGGTTCAACCATGGTATTCAAGATAGATTTTCCTGTTACTTTGGATCCTCTTTTCCCCTCGCTGGTAAAAGATCTGGCGCTTCTGGCCAAGACCGGATTCCGGGTGGTCATAGTTCCAGGCGCAAAGGAATGGATTGATGATGTGCTGGCAAAATACGACATTGTTTCCGGCTATAAGGAGCAGTTGCGCATTACCGCCATAGAAGCTATGCCTTTTGTGCAGATGGCAGCCTTTCATACAGCCACGCGCTTTATGACCGGCTTTTCCAGCAGCCGCACGGAAGCGGTAATAGGGAACTTTGTCAGGGCAAGGGGCCTGGGGGTGCTGGACGGCCTTGACTTTGAGCATACCGGCACAGTTGACAGAATATATATGGATTCCCTGAATCATGTTCTGGAACTGGGCATGGTTCCCATACTTCCCTGCATAGGCTGGAGCCCTTCGGGAAAACCCTATAATGTGCCCAGCGATGAAATTGCCCTTGAAACGGCAATTAAGCTTAAGGCCGTAAAACTCTTCATTATTTCTCTTGATGAAGGGTTAAAAAAAGGCAAATACCTAATTCCGGATACCATGGAAACCGGACAGAACGGCCGCATTATACGCCTTACCCCGCAGGAAGCGGAGAAAATTCTACAGATGAACAGCGACCACGCTAAAGATGACAAGGCTCTAAATGAGCTGCGCCTGGCCCTAAAGGCATCCGTATCCGGGGTTGAGCGCGTGCATATCATTAACGGAGCGGAAGAGGGTGCTGTCTTAAAGGAACTTTTTTCCAATCTGGGCGCCGGCACCATGGTATATGCTGATAAATACGAATCCATCAGGGCCTTGCGTAGCCAGGATATTCCGGATATATTGCGCCTAATGGAGCCTCTTATGCAGGATGGCTTCTTAATCCGCCGCAGCCCTGAAGACATACAAAGCAGGAAAGAAGATTACGCGGTCTTTGAGATTGACGGCCGCATCCACGCCTGCGGCGCGCTCCACAACTGGGGAGAAGGCCAGGGAGAAATCGCCGCCCTTGCCACTGATCCGAGCTATAGCGACTTGGGCATGGGCAGCCGCATAGTCAGCTATCTTTTAGACAGGGCTCTTGGACAGGGTTTTACACGGGTATTTGTCCTTACCACCCGCAGTCACGACTGGTTTGAGACTCTGGGCTTCCGCGAGTCGTCTGTTGAGAGCCTTCCCGAAACAAAGAAGCAGTCCTATAATAAATTACGTAATAGCAAAGTGTTTGCCCTGGAGTTTTATTGATGAAAACAAAATTAATCGTTCTGTGTGTTTTTTTATGCGTTTCGCCGCTTTTTGCACAAAACCAGACCGCAGGGAGAGAAGAAATCTGGGTTACTGCTGTGATTGAATCCAGCTTCTTCAGTGTTAAAGGCCTGGCCTTAGGCGAAGGCATTGCCATTGGCTATGGGGACGACTTGTCGTTTGGGTTAAGGGTGGTTTACATAAGCAACATGAAAGATGTAAAAGCGCTGGAATTCAACTTTCTGCTGCGTTATTATCTTCCCCGGCTGACAGCGAATTCGGGCTTCTTTATCCAATTTAACGGAGGCCCCGTCCTTTTTGCCCAAAACGACAGCAAATTGGCTATGCCCGCCGAATCAGGGAGCTTTTCCGCAGGCTTAAGCTTTGGCTGGCGCTTATATTTACGCTACCATTTATACTTTGATGCTACTATCCGCGCCGGGTATCCCTATTTAGTAGGGATCGGGCTTTCCGCCGGAGTGTATTTTTAGGGGTTAGGGGACTGTCACCCCTACTTACCCAGAGGACGTAGTCTCCATGGGTTACTAGAGAAGGATCGTTGTCTCTTCTGGCGTCGCAAATTTTTAGGATAAGTTGACAAAAGGCACACAATGTAATAAAATATCCCATGAGATTTTTCTGGAAAGAGGATAAGAACAATTTGTTAAAACAACAGAGGAATATATCATTTGAACAGATTGTATTATCTATGGAGAATAAGCAAATTGTTGATGTCTTGGAACACCCAAATCAGATAAAATACAAAGGGCAAATAATTATCTTGGTTGAATATGATAATTACATTTATGTTGTTCCCGCGGCAATTTCGGATTCGGGAGAAGAATGTCATTTGAAAACCATTTACCCTAGCCGTAAATATACTGACCTATACCTAAGGAGTAAGTAATGTATAAAAAAGGATTTTTAGACAGCGAAGAAAAAGATCTTATAGAGTCGCTCGAGAGGGATGATTGGAAGCCGGTACCAGATACGGAAAGTTGGAAAACCCTTCTGTCCAAGACAGCAACCAATACATTAAGTAAAGATCAGCGCATGAACATTCGCATTACCAAGAACGATCTTGATGGTATAAAGCTAAAGGCTGTGGAAGAAGGGCTTCCTTACCAAACATTGGTCGCCAGCATAATACATAAATATGTAACCGGAAAATTGATAGATAAACAGGTGTAACAGTGATTTGAACCTAACCCCAAGTCCCCTAGTATTATGTTACAATTAAAATTGTGGATAAAGGCGTTTAAGTTTAATCCTTGCTTTTTCTGCGGTAAACCTCCAGTTGATTTTGCTTGAGCTTCGGTTCCGGGCTACGCTCCATGCGGCTACCTCTTTTTCCACCTGCTCCATTGTCGGAACCCGTTTTGAGAGGCCGTGGTTTATTAAGACATTGTTTTCTATTTCTGCCATGTTAAGCCAGCTCCCGTGTTTCGGCGTGTAATGCACTTCAAGCTTTTCCCTCAGCCGTTTTGCCTCTTCTGGGGGAAATGCCTTGTATAGCGAGCCCATGCTGTGAATGTCAAGGTTGTCCATGACAAGAACAATCTTCTCCGCATCGGGAAAATCCACGGTTATCAGTTTTTTTATCTGGAGCGCCCAGTCTGCCCTCGTCCTCCGCTCGGTTGCCTCCGCCCTCCTCCACCCTTCCAGCGGGGCCACAAACATAAAGATGGTGCATGTCCCGTTGCGGATATATTCCGTGTCGTACCGCTCGGGCTTCCCCGGCTCGGCCGGGATGGGAAGCCGCGCCTCCCCGATAAGCTGCCGGGGGATTTCGTCCATGCACACCAGGGGGCGCCTCTGGTCGTATTTCCGGGCGTATACGTCAAGCACGTCCTCCATGGCCGCTATAAAATCGCTTTCCCCTCTTGCCTGTATGCACCATTCCCGGCTTTGCCAGGGCTTAATTTCGTTTTTTTTAATGTCCTCCTGACTGTCTGGTATGATACCGTTTTCGTGTCGGTATACGCCAAAGTTTTCCATGTGTCCTGCAGCAGCCTCA
>JAIRUO010000090.1 GCA_031254385.1 Treponema sp.
GAAGCGCTGCTCTTTTCGGTGCTGATCTTTGCCTTCATCTGGCCCTGAGTAGAATCGTACTTAAGCTGATACGCAAAGTACTTCGCTTCTGTGGAAATATCAGTAACCGCAACTACTTCAACTTCCTTGCCGAGCAATTTTTGATCGACAATAGCCTGAAACACAAGTCGGCCAATCCGGCCAAACCCATTTATCGCAACTTTGATCATAAAGACCCCCATTTGGAAATATTTTATGAATTTAGTTTATATTATAGTAGAAGATATGTCTACTGGACTTATTAATTATTTCAATCAATACTAATTATATGAAGAAAATATCATGTATTTTTATAGCCGTTATTTTTGCGGCATTGCCTGTATATGCGGCTGAGCCAGCAGGCAATGATCCCCCCAAAACTCCTGCTGCCAGCACTGTCAATATAAGTGCCGGTTTTACTTTTGCAAGCAATCCCAAGCTATATGGCGGGCATTTTGAATTGGGCATAGTTCTGTTCCGGAAAGCATTTTACCTTACCAACAGATTTATGCTGCGAGCCGGAGGCGTCACCTTCGATGGTATGGATACTACCTTATTGACCCTGTCAGAAAAACTGGTTCTTGGCCGTTCAGACGGTTTTGGCGAAGGCACATACGTCTATCTTGAAGGCGGGGCAGGCACTTACGGCAATGCCAGTTCAGCTTTTTTTAAGAACTGGGCATTCAGCTTTGGATTCGGGGGCGGCTTCGAAATAGGCGACATAGGCTTTGGCGCCATATACATAGAAGTGGGATACCTGGGCCAGCAAATAGGATCAAGCTTCCCCAAAAGCGGTGTAGTGGTTCAAACCGGCTGGCGGATTTTTCTATAATAGGATTTAGGATGTAGGATACAGGATTTAGTAATTCTAACCCCTAACCCCTAAATCCCTTTTCTCCTTTGTGCCTTTGCACCTTTGTGCCTTTGTGTGAGATAATAAAAGGAGAAATCAGTATATAAGAGAACGCAATAGTTTCAACGCTGCTGCGCCGTCTGCGGCAAGGTCTTGGCTTTTGGCTTCCACGCTGACCCGGCCTTCGTAGCCTATAGCTTTTAAGCGTGCAAAAAACAGACCGTAGTTTTCGCCGTCCCCGGGTTTGGGGAAAAGACGGCCTTCTTTTGACGCTATGTGCAGATGCCGCAAATCTGGGCCAGCTTCATTTATTACCGCAAAATCTTCATCTTCCATTCTAAGATGATAGTAATCTATGAGGAGTTTTATATTGTCCAAAGATAAGTCCTGTACCAGTTCCAACCCCTCCGAGGCAGTGGTAATAAAATTGCTTTCATTTCTATTAAGAGGCTCCAATGCTATGGTTATTCCCAAAGGCGCAACTATTTCATCAATCTGGACAAGGAGCTCTTTTAATTGTACCAGAGCCGATTCATAAGGGAATCCCTGCGGAATGTTTTTCGCGCCCGAGCTACCCAAGACTATGATCTTTGCGCCCATGGCCGCTGCGCGTCCTGTTGCAGCTTTTACATATTCGGTAATCAGATCGGGTTTTGCGTCCTCTCCGGTAAGCCGGATACGGGCAGGGAAAAAATTGTTGCAGGCTTCCATGGGAATGCCACCGGTGCGGATCTGGCGCAGAAGATCATTGAATTTTACATCGCTCAGATCCATGACCTGGGCCAGGGGCAGTTCGATATAGTCAAACCCCATTTTGGCGAATAGGGGAATGGCCTCTTCCCCAACCTTTGACTCATTTTTAGCAGTCATGTTCATGCAGCAGCCTATCTTAAACATCACTTTACCCTTCCGTAAAAATAAAATTCTATTGCGTATCTCATAAAAATGTTATCCGCGCTCCTATACCAAAACGCCAGCCTTCAATGCCAGGAAGGTTTTCGTTTGTCCAGAGCTTATACAGGGGAAACCACACCCTCAGATCAAGACCAAGCCGGAATTTTGTATTGAGCTCAAAGTCCAGACCTGAGCCAAATACCGGTAAAAGCCAGCGTCCCTTTGACCAGAAATACTTGGCAACAGCACTGACTTCCTGCTTTATTTCTGCCAGGTTAGGATTCACCGCCGGTTTTAGATCAGGAGCCAAAAGGACTATACGCAGATCTGCGGCAAGCCCGCCAAATACCCGTAGAGTCATTGCGCGACCCTCAAGAAAGCCCGGGTAGAAATCATGAAAATAAACTCCCTGAGCACCCAGGACAGAACCCCACACAAATGCAGACCTGTTCTCCCATGCCATAGGTACTGCCCTGTTAAGACCATCATCATAACCGTAAATAGCAAAATACATATCCAGAGAAATTTCAAGGCGAAAATGATTAAAAATAGGAAGGCCCAGGCCTGCCCCAAGGCTTGGCAGTATTGGCATGGGGTCCGAAAGGTTGCCGTTAGCTTCTGGAAAAAACAGAACAGAGCCTTCTGCGAACCAGGACAGGCGATCTTGCGCTTTTAGGGGAAAGATCGCAACAGTACACATTAAGATGGCAAATATCAGGCGAAGCAAAATACAGGAAGAAAAAAAACCTTTCATCATAAATATTATACAATACTGTCGCAACTTTCTCCACTATCATGAGTCTAATATCCTATATTGACAAAATATCAATTTTTGTTATAATGACAAAAATAGTTAAAATGTCATTATAATTGCTTTTGATGAATTCTATATTACAGAGGGTGTTATGGCAATTGAGATAATAGGAACCGGAAAATATGTTCCGCCTCGCAGGGTTACAAACGATGAATTAGCTTTAGAGAGGGCTCTTGATACTTCAGATGAATGGATACGCTCCCATACGGGAATAGGTGCCAGGCACATCGCAGATGATGACATGGCCTGTAGCTATCTGGCTATTGAGGCAAGCCGCGAAGCCCTGGCTATGGCAGAGCCGGGCTTATCGCTTGAGCAAGCGGCTCTGACTTTGGACTTGATAGTCCTGGCCACTGTAACAGGCGATTATTTCGGCTGCCCTTCCACTGCCTGTATAGTCCAGGACAAACTAGGCGCAAAGAAGGCCGCCGCAATGGATATATTGGCAGGATGTACAGGCTTTATTTACGCCATGGAAACTGCGGCAGCCTTGCTCGAGGCGAGTCCTGACAGGAAGCGGGCCCTAGTTATAGGTTCCGAGGTACTCTGCAAGTTTGCGGACTGGAGCGATCGAGGAAGCTGCGTTCTCTTTGGCGATGGTGCGGGCGCTGCTATTATAGAAAAAACAGCCCCTTCAAACGGGGCAGGAGAAAAACGGGGCTTATTGAGGACAGCCATTTATGCGGACGGCTCCGGGGCTGAGGTTTTATTCATCAAGGGCGGCGGCTCCAAAGAGCTTTTCAAAAACGGACAAACCTTGGAAAAATCCATCCATGTTGTAATAAACGGCCAGGCTGTCTATAACTTTGCGGTTAAGGTATTGGTAGAAACGGTAAACGAGTTACTGGCCAGGGAAGGAATTACCATGAATGATCTGGCCCTGATCATTCCCCATCAGGCAAACGCACGTATAGTTCAGGCTGCGGCAAAACGGCTAAAAGTCCCGGAAGAAAAGTTCTATCTTAATATAGAGGAATATGCCAACACATCGGCGGCAACTATTCCCATTGCCATGGACGAACTGAACCGTGCTGGAAAATTAAAGCGAGGGGACCTCATAATGACTGTTGGATTCGGCGCTGGCCTGACCTACGGCGGAAACATTATTCGTTGGTAGCCTTGACATTTCCACGATTTTTGTCATAATAGATCATGGGAGGATGAAGTATGAACACAATTTTTTTATTCCCCGGACAGGGGGCTCAGTATCCCGGTATGGCTATGGATCTTCTTGAAGCCGGAAAAGAAATAAAAGCTCTTATCAAGTTGGCTTCGGATATTATAGGAAAAGATATGGCTGATATGCTGGCCAATTCCAGCCCGGATATACTGAAACGCACGGACGTTTCGCAGCCGGCAATTACCCTGGCGAATCTGGCAGCCGCCGCTTACTTGGCGGAAAAGGGCATCAAGCCATCAGCAGCAGCGGGGTTTAGCTTAGGCGAATACGCGGCCCTGGCTGTTGCGGGCGTTATCAGCACGGAAGAATGTCTCTTACTGGTAAACCAGCGCGGAAAGGCAATGCAGGCCGCCATAGACAAAATAGCCGAAACAGGCGCAGATGCACCCGGCATGGCGGCGGTTGTAGGGCTTGCGCCGGATCATGTAGAAACCTTGATCGCTATATGGAAAAAAGACGGCTTCTCTGACTTATATGCAGCTAATATAAATTCACCTAAGCAGGTAGTCGTATCCGGCAGCGCATCAGCCTTGGGCGCGGCTGAAGAACGCTTCAAAGACGCTGGCGCAAAGCGCTTTATACGGTTGCAAGTGGCTGGTCCGTATCATTCACCCTTTATGAAAGAAGCTGCAGAAGCCTTTGCATCCTCGCTGGAAAAAGTCGATTTCAAAGATCCGGCCATCCCGCTCTTTTCCAATGTTACGGGCAAACAGGTGCAGACCGGAGCGGAAGCAAAGTCCCTGGCCTTGCGGCAAATAGTAGAAAGCGTGCGCTGGACTGACGAAGAAAAAGCCCTGGCCGCCTTACAGCCGGATAGGCTCCTGGAAGTTGGCCCAGGGAAAGTTCTCCAGGGATTGTGGAAAGATTCAGGAAGTGAAACTCCTTGTCTGCCTGCCGGAACCGCAGAAGATATTGGAAAGTTATAGGAGATAGATATGAGGTTAGAAAATAAAAAAGCGCTTATTACGGGTGCGTATAGAGGAATCGGGAAAGTAATTGCCGATTTGTTTATTGCCGAGGGTGCGGAAGTCTGGGGACTTGATTATAAAACCCCGGAGGATCTTTCGGCCCGTGTCGAAGAGGCAAAGGGAAAGCTCCACTGGGTAACCGCTGATCTTTCGGAATTAAGCGCGGTGGATGGGGTAATTGACGCCGCTGTAAAAGAAGCCGGAGGTTTTGACATACTTGTCAATAACGCTGGAATTACCAAAGACAACCTTTCATTCAGAATGTCCCTGGAAGAATGGCAGAAGGTGCTGGACATTAACTTAAGCGCTGCCTTTCTTGTTGCGCGTACTGTGGGCAGGGACATGATACGCAAGAGGGCTGGTTCCATTATCAATATGTCCAGCGTTGTAGGTATGCACGGCAACGGCGGACAGGCAAATTATTCGGCAAGCAAGGCTGGGTTAATTGGCGTAACAAAGAGCCTGGCCCAGGAATGTGCAAGCCGGAGCGTCAGGGTCAACGCCGTCGCGCCGGGCTTTATCGCCACGGATATGACCGCGGTGCTTCCCGAAGAAGTCAAGCAGAAGATGATGGATCAGGTTCCCCTTAAAAGAATGGGTACGCCAAAGGACATTGCGGAGGCTTGCCTGTTTTTGGCGTCTGACGCTTCAAGCTATATTACCGGACAGGTACTTCCTGTTGACGGCGGAATGTTTATATAAGGAGTATTGAAAACATGAAGAAAGTAGTCGTAACCGGAATGGGGGCGATTTCTCCCATTGGCAATTCTGTGGAAGAATTCTGCAAATCCCTTAAAGAAGGAAAGAGCGGAGTTGGCCCTATTACGCAATTTGACACGACCGGTTTTGAAGCAACCATTGCTGCCGAGGTCAAGGACTTTGATCCCAGCCGCTGGATGGATAAAAAAGAAGC
>JAIRUO010000123.1 GCA_031254385.1 Treponema sp.
CTAAAAAATTTTAGAGAATTCCTTACAGGGTGGGGCATTGACGACAAGGATATTCATGTAATAGCTACCAGCGCTCTAAGGGTTGCGCGTAACAGAGATATGTTCATTGACCGTGTTCAGCATGAAACGGGTTTTCGCCTTTCCATAGTCGAAGGAATCGAAGAGAACCGCCTTATGTACCTGGCGGTACGGGTTGCTTTGAAAAACGATCTGCCTGTTTTTTGGCGGGCCAATTCAATGATACTGGATATGGGAGGCGGTTCCACGGAAATAATGCTGCTCCGCAGGGGCCAGATGGTAGGTGCCCACAGCCTGCGGCTTGGAACCATTCTTATTGATCAGGCTTTCCGTTTTGGTTCTTCCTGGATGGAGGACAGATACCTTAAAGAAAATTTAAGAAATACCGTAGAACTTTTAAGTACCGAAATGGACCTGGCCCATGTCAGGACTTTTGTGGTGGCCGGCTCTGATGCCAGAATTGCCGCTTCACAGGTTGGCAATGAATTAAACGAATACTGCGCTACCATAAACAGGGATGCTTTTATTGCTTTTGCGGAAGAAGTCCAGAATTACACTGTCGAAGACTGCATGGAGCAGCTAAAAGTATCATTTGCAGAAGCAAGGTTCTTTATTCCGGGGATTATTGTATACCGTTTCCTCCTGGAAAAAACCGGCGCCGCACAGGTTGTGGTTCCCCATGTTTCAATCCGGGAAGGGCTTTTAGTCGATCTTGCCCTTGGTGTAGATTCAAGATTACAGGATGAGTTCTTTTCGCAGATTATTGCCTCTGCTGCCAATCTTGGCAGAAAATACCACTACGACGAAGCCCATAGCCGCCATGTGGCAAATCTTAGCATGGTACTTTTTGATTCCCTAATGAAAGAACATGGCATGAACCGGCGGGAACGGATGATGCTGGAAGTAGCCGCGCTGCTTCATGATATAGGCACTTTTATCCGCGATTCCAACCATCAGGTTCACGGTCAGTATATAGTGTCCAATTCTGAAGTTTTTGGCCTGCACCGGGAAGAACTGGATATTATTGCAGGGGTTATACGCTATCACCGGAAAGATCCGCCCTCTTCCGGAGACATCAATTTTATTTCCCTTCCAAGGGAAGATCGTATTCTGATGCTAAAAATGGCGGCAATAGTACGGGTGGCCGATGCGCTGGACAAGGGACATTCCCAGCAGATTAAGAATATAGTAATGGAACGTAAAAACGAAACCATGATAATCCATTCCGGCGGCCACCGGGACCTGTCTCTTGAGCTGAGCGGACTTGAAGAAAAGGCTGATCTGTTTCAGGATGTGTTTGGGTATAAAGTTGTTTTAAATTGAGGGAAAATGGCAGCAATGGAAACTTCAGATACATTTATTCCTCGTTATTTAAGCCGCGATGTTTCCTGGGTGGATTTTAATGAGCGGGTTCTCGAAGAAGGACTGCGCCATGATCTTCTGCCTCTGGACAGATACAAGTACTTGTCCATTGTATCTTCCAATTTTGATGAATTTTTTATGGTACGCGTTGCAGCGATCAAACGGGCCAAAGAGAATTCTGCTGATACACATCCTGCTGTCTTTGATCCGGATGAGGAACAGGAAACCATTACCAGGAAAGTACGTTCCATAATTGGCCGCCAGTACAGGGCGCTTAAAGAAGAAATATTTCCAGAGCTGGCCCAAGGGGGCCTGTGCTTTTTGAGCCCTGCGGACTGGTCTTCTTCCCACAGGGAATTTCTTGAGTCCCTCTTTTTGCAGGAATATCTTCCGCTTCTAACTCCTTTGCGGGTAGAAGATGATGAACCGCTTCCGGCAATTGAAAATCTTTTGATCCATGCGGCTTTTCTTCTGGAAGATGAGCAGGGTGAAAAAAAGACCGCCATTGTTAGGATACCGCCGGTTCTGGACAGGATTATTCACCTTCTCCCTGAGTCTCTTCCCAATGAAGAAAAATCCAACTGGGCCCTTCTTGAAGACATTATTTTGACCTGGGGTGATAATCTCTTTACGGGATACAAGGTTCTTGAAAAAATGCTTTTCAAGATAAACCGTGACGCGGATTTTTCTGTAGATGAACAGCGGGACGAAGATTTTATCGAAGCCATGGAAAAAGTTCTCGAAGACCGGGAAATATCCATGGTGGTGCGTATGTCTTATTCTCCGGGGAGTACGGCGCTTAGGGATTACCTTGCTTCCCGTTTTGGGCTGGAACAAGGAGACCTGTACGAAATTGACGGCCCCTTGAATCTTGGAAACCTTCATGGCCTGACACAGATCCGGGGCTTTGATCACCTAAGAGAAAAACCCTGGAAGATTTATGACAATCCGGCTTTCCCCGAAGATGTATCGATTTGGGATCGCATAACTCAAGGAGACGTGTTTCTTCACCTACCCTATCAGAGTTTTGATCCTGTACTGCGTTTTTTCCGCGAAGCCGCAACGGACCCCCAGGTAATTTCCATTAAGACAACCCTCTACCGTACCAGCAACAATTCTCCCATTATCCGGGCTCTGGAACAGGCAAGCCTTGCAGGCAAGCATGTAACCGCAGTAGTAGAACTCAAGGCCCGGTTTAACGAAAAGCAAAATATCTCCTGGGCAAACCGCCTTGAAAAAGCAGGGGTTATTGTGGTTTACGGCATGGCGCGGCTCAAGATACATGCCAAAGCCGCCGTGGTTATACGCAGGGAAAACGAAAGGCTCAAGCGTTATGTGCATCTGTCAACCGGAAATTACAATGAAACCACGGCAAGGATCTATGAAGATATATCCCTGTTTACCGCCAGGGAAGACATCGCCTATGATACAGGGCTCTTCTTCAATACTATTACGGGATACTCGGTAATCCAGTCTATGCGCAGGCTGGCCATTGCGCCTTCAACTCTTAAAGGAAGGCTCCTCTATCTAATAGAAAGAGAGATCAATCAATCCAGTTCCGAAACACCGGGCATGATAATCGCAAAAATGAATGCTTTGGCAGATACGGATATTATCAATGCGCTTTACCGTGCATCCCGAGCAGGCGTGGAAATACTGCTTCTTGTTCGGGGTATTTGCCTATTAATCCCGGGCGTACCCGAAATGTCCGAGCATATACAGGTAATCAGCATTATTGATCATTATCTGGAACATTCACGTATCTGCTATTTTGCCAATGGGGGGAATGATGAAATCTACCTTTCCAGCGCCGACTGGATGCCCAGAAATTTGGAACGCCGTGTTGAATTAATGTTTCCTATACTTGAAGAAAACACAAAACGATTTATTCTTGAAATACTATCAGGTTATTTTCAGGATAATACCCATACCTGGTTTTTGGATTCTCAAGGAGCCTGGTACCGGATGAGCGGAACAGGCGAAGAGCCTTTCCGGGCGCAGACGCGCTTTCTTGCCATGGCGGATAAAGCCGCAAGTCTTGTTTCTGGGGAATCTTTAAGCCGGGATAATACGGGCTTTATAATACGGCGCAAACCGCCCATGCAGAATTTATGAATGTAGCCGTAGTTCCAATTGTTATCCGGTTTGGCATTCTGTATTTTGCAATCCGGTGCTGCAGATACGCGGCAAATAAAATTGGCATACCGCATTTTTTTGGCGAGTTTCTGGCAGGTATAATTATTGGGCCTTATGCCTTGGGTGGAATTGCCCTGCCGGGTTTTCCCGAAGGAATTTTCTGGCTAACCAATGAATTGTACGCCATTGCTCTATTAGCTGCTGTAACTTTCTTTTTTGTTTCCGGCTTAAGACTCAATATACGTCTTTTCTTCCGTTACTCCCTTGCGGGAAGCATTATCGGGTTTGGGGGCGCGGTTTTGGCTATCCTGTTTGGTGATTTAGCAGCTTGTCTTCTGCTGAATACCGCATTCTTTTCTCCGCAAAGCCTTTTTTGGGGTATACTCTGCATGACAGCATCCGGGGGTTTATCAGCCCGTTTTCTTTCTAAAAACAAAAAAATGAATTCGCCAGAAGGAGTTGCGATCCTGTCATCTGCGGTTTTTATTAATGTTCTTGGTATCATTGCGCTTGCGCTTGTTTACGGAATACTCACCATAAGCTTGGGAAGGAGTTTGAATGCCTACGCCGCAAACGCACTCCTTGTCGCAGGAGCTTTTATTACAGGACTTTTCCTGTCCAAATCCAGGAACACCGCAATAATACAGGAACGGCTTCGCGGTGTTTATGATTTTCTTACTCCCTTCCTTTTCGCAATAATAGGCATGATGGTAAATTTCCGTGACATATTTACTCTTCCAGTCCTTATCTTTGGAGCTGTTTATTCGCTTGCCGTTATTATCGCAAAAATTATAGGCTGCGGCGGCCCTGCCCTGTTATTGGGATTTAATTTGCGGGGTGGTCTGCGTATAGGAACCGGCATGGTTCCCTGCGGAGAACTCAGCCTTATTATTGCCGGCTTATGCCTGATTCAGGGAATTTTTAATCAGCAGGTTTTTACGGCGGCAGTTTTAATGAGCATTATAACAAGCATAATTGCCGCGCCTCTCCAGAATTTTTCTTTAAAGCTCTCCGGGCATGGAACTAAAAGGCTTGCTAAAGGCGATGATCCAGTTCTTCTGGTCTGGAAATTTTCTTCGCCAAAACTTATAGACCTTGTGTCTAATATGCTTCTTAAGAAATTGGGAACTTATGATTTCTATATTCAGATGACAGGCCAAAATGGTTCTCTCCAGGCGCGAAAAAATGACATTGCCTTCTCGATTGCAGAAGAACAAAAATCCCTTTTTGTTGAGACTGCCAAAACAGACCTACCTTTTGTCAAAAATATTATTTTAGATGTAATTAATAGCCTTCACGATTCCGTTCAAGAGTTAAGTGAGATTACTGATTCCTGGTTTCCGAATACAACAATGCCTGCCAATAGAGGCAAAACTGGGGAAGACGTTTTTTCCCTGATTACTCCTGATTGCATTTCTGTTTCCCTTAGAGGCAGTACCAAAGAGGAAGTCATTGCAGAATTGGTTGACATCCTGGCAAACCGGCGCAAACTTATAGACCGCGATCTGGTATTACGCGACATCCTGGAACGGGAAAAAACCATTAGTACCGGAATGCAGCGCGGCATTGCCATACCTCATGCCAAGACCGAAGGCGTTAACGCTCTTGCCGTAGCTGTAGGCACAAAAAAAGAAGGTCTAGATTTTGAATCAATAGACGGGAGCAAGGCAAGGCTAATTATCCTCTTGGTTTCGCCCAAAAACACCAGCGGCCCTCATGTGAAATTTCTTGCAGACATAAGCGCGGTTCTGAAAAATGATGAACTGAAGGAGGCTGTTATTAATGCGTTGACATCTGAGGAAGTTGCTAGGCTGTTGAGGAATGGGGACTAGGGGACTAGGGGAAAGAACAATGAGCAGTGAGGAATGATAAAAAGTTAACCAAGGTCGGTAAATGATGTATAACCTGAAGATAGTATCGACAGGGGAAGGCTGTGGTTCGTTGCTCCCAATGGTCCCAGAGACCGCCA
>JAIRUO010000110.1 GCA_031254385.1 Treponema sp.
AACAGAATCTGGAGAATTCCAAGTTGCAGCTAATGATATCTTAAGAGATGGCATGATTCTATTGGATGAAATAGAAAACGGAATTAACCCGTATTTAACCGAACAGATAGTTTACCTGTTACGCAATCTTGTAGAAAAAACAAGACGACAGGTGATTGTTACCACCCATAGCCCCGTAATCTTGAACGAATTCAAGCCTGAAGAAATTGTCTTTTTGTGGAAAGACAAAAATGGGGCTGTTCATAGTAAAAAAATGTTTTCCACTGGAGAAATGAAATCATTGTTGAAGGCCCTTAATCCAGGTGAAGTTTGGATAAATCTTGAAAAGAAAGATATTTTAGAAAAACTTTCTTCTAAGAAAGAAAGAAAAAAGTGAATATAATAATGTGTTGTGAAGGCTCTACGGATGTTGGAGTACTAACCGTACTGATGAAAAAATATGCTTCTTTGAATAAATTGATTTTATGTATTGACTGTAGAACTCATACTGAATTAGGAAATATTACTTTATTAAATTCTAAATTAACAAAAAATTGTAACCGTCAAAACAATCACTTCTACTCCTGAGTGACCAACTACATTAAACTTTCCGGAAATACTTTATTCCGGAGGGAAACATGCATTTCAGCGAAGAAGAAAAAGCGATGCGGCTGGAAGACTGGCGGCAGAGCGGGAAAAGCGCGTGGGCATACGCGAAGGAAAACGGCCTCGTACCACAGACATTTAACAACTGGGTAAAACAAAGAAAGCAGGAAACGGAACACCCCCTTGTAGAAATACCGGCGGGACTGCTCCAATCGACACGCCTTGCAGGGGAAATACTAATAGAGAAAGGGGATATGAGGATCCATATACCGCTTGAACCGGTCATCGGCGAGCTTCGTAAAGCGCTTTCAAAGCTGGGAGAGGCTCTATGACAATAGACCTGAGCAAAGTAAAAATATTCATCCGTCCCGGCCACACCGATCTAAGGAAAGCAGTCAATGGGCTTACCGGAATAATTGAGCAGCAGATGGCCGGGGGACCATTCAGCGGAAATGTATATCTTTTTTGCAACAAGGGGCGGAAGCTGTTAAAGGCGTTATGGTGGGACAGGAACGGGTTCTGGCTCAGCCAGAAACGGCTTGAGGCCGACAAATATCCCTGGCCAATGACAGGCGAAGAGGCGCTTGAGCTAAGCA
Source organism: Treponema sp. (assembly GCA_031254385.1). Next base: position 1,182 of record JAIRUO010000110.1, read on the forward strand.
GTGAAGAACTGGCGATGCTGCTTAACGGGATAGATTTTTTCAAAGCGCACAAAGCGGTTTATTACAAAAAAGTTTCATAAAAATGTAAAAAAGTATTTACAGGCAACAAGTTATGTGCTATGATTGTGGCATGGAGCAGGAAATGCCCGATGCCACAGTCAGCGATTATGTCAAACAAATCGAAACAGACTGCGAGGAACGCATAAAAGAATTACAAAATAAATTTGAGACACGGATTAAAGAACTGGAATACCAATACCTGGAAATGAAAGAAAAATATGACCTTCTGGTATACAGACGGTTTGTGCGGAGCGCCGAACAATTATTGGCAGATGAAAAACAGCGGCTGCTGTTTATTGAGGAAACAGATAAAACCACAGGCGCAACAGAAAAGCGGACAGGACAGGAAGAAGTAAAATCATACCAACGAAAAAAGGCCGGGCGCAAACCGCTTGACCCCAGGCTTCAGCGCGAAGATCGGCTTGTCGATATACCGGATTCAGAAAAAACCTGTGCCTGCGGGGCGGAATTGACTAGAATAGGGGAAGAAGTGAGCGAAAGGCTGCATATTGAGCCCCCAAGAATCTATGTGGAGAGGACAGTCAGACCGAAATATGCCTGCCGTGCCTGTGAAGGGACCGAAACCGAGGGGACAGAAAAAACAGTCCGCATAATGCCGGCGGAACCATCAATCATTCCCAGGAGCATTGCAAGCCCAAGCCTTTTAAGCTACATATTCGTACACAAATATGAAGACCATCTGCCGTATTACAGGCAGGAAAAACAGTTCGGGCGCATAGGTGCAACGATAAGCCGGCAGGACATGTCGAACTGGCAGCAGCAGGTGTATAAAAAACTAAAACCAATCTTTGAGTTATTGAAAAAAACAATAATAAGCGGGCCTATTATACAGATGGACGAAACGACGGTCCAGGTGATGGGCGAGGAAAACCGGAAGGATGAACAAAAAAGCTATATGTGGCTGGCCCGCGGCGGGCCGCCCGGGAAACAGGCAACCCTGTATGAATACCATGAAACGCGCGGCGGCTACAACGCAAAAATATTTCTTGAGGGATACCGGGGTTATCTGCAAACGGACGGATATGACGGGTATGATGCCGCGGTAAAGGAACTGCCCGGTATAATTCATGTGGGCTGTTTTGCACATTCGAGACGGAAGTTCTTTGAAGCGGCAAAGGTGACGGAACAGGCAGGAACAGCCGAAGAAGGAATAAATTACATCAAAAAATTATACGAGATAGAAAAGGAACTGCGGAATAAATACCGAAAAGAAGAAGAGCTGGATAAATTCATCAATGATCGAAAGGCTCAAGCGGTACCTGTACTTGAACAATTTAAAACATGGCTTATGAAGGTCGAAAAGGAAGTGCCGCCTAGCCTGCTTTTGGGGAAAGCGGTAGGCTATAGTCTAAACCAGTGGAATAAATTGGTCAGATATCTTGAAAGCCCCTATTTGACACCGGACAACAATGCCTGCGAAAATGCAATACGGCCTTTTGTAATAGGCCGCAAAAACTGGCTGTTCAACCAGAGCCCTGACGGGGCGGAAAGCTCCTGCAGCATGTACTCACTGATTCAAACGGCAAAGCAGAACGGGCTGGTTCCCTTAAAATACCTGACAGCCCTTTTTGAAAAAGCACCGCTTGCTTCCTCACCCGGGGACTGGGAAAAATTACTCCCCTGGAATTTTTTTAATTCTTAAAAGCTATACCTTTTATTGCTATAAGTAATGTTTTTGCTACACTTGCACTTAAATTGACGGATACGTTTGGTGCAATGGAACCATTGATATAACTCCAGAGTATTTGTATAAGACAGGTGTTCCTGTAAGAATGAAGGTGCTCAGCGATTGACACTGTTAGTTGAAAATAGCTCAAATTTGAGATATTTTATATCAAAAATGATGAAAAACATATCAATTTTAATTCATATTAAATATGGGTATAGATTGATTGTTTTTGGTGATAGGTACTGCAGCGTTACTCATGGCAGTTATGTTTCAGAGTAAATATTTTAATCCAAAAAATATAAAAACCCCACCAAAATATAATGAACTTATAATAAATAATGGAAAAACTAATAATATAGCTTTTTCTATTACATTTGGTAAAAGAGCTAATATTACTGCAACAGTAAAAA
>JAIRUO010000149.1 GCA_031254385.1 Treponema sp.
GAAAAAAACAATATTTTTGGTGCTTTTTGTTTTAATAGTTGCTGCAAGCGTAGCAATTGTACTATTTGGAAAATCAGAAATAGAATTGCCTGATTTGGGCAAATCTGGAGAAACCGAGATGAGATTGCCTTATTCAGGCATATTCGGAGAATCGTATATGGAATTGCCTTATCCAGGCATATCTGGAGATCCGTATGAGAGATTGCCTTATTCAGAATTGATAAATCCATTAAGGCCCGATGTTGATGAATCAATGATACCCCCGCCGGCTGTCCAATATGAGCTGCCCGAAGCGTTGATAGGGGAGTTTGTCATGGTTTCAGCGGTATTTGACCACTATATAACTATATATCCCAGCAATAAATTTATAGTTATAACAAGGGATACTTCTTTCTTTCATGGAATAGTATCATGCGGGCATATTGTTATGAAAGATGATAAATGGTATTTTTCTCCGGTTCCCCCGGTTAATATAGGGCCTTCCTTTATAAGCGGTGGTTATATAAAAAAATTGACAGAAATCAGAATTACGGATACCGGATTTTCATTTTACCTTGATGAAGACCGGGTTGATAGGGACAGGCCTTTGATTTCGATGAGAAAGGAGGATATGCCGTTACCGGAGTATCTGCTCGAAGAAATAACAGTCCTAGACAGAAGGCCAAAACATCAATACTTTAGTTTTGAAAATACAGATATTGGCAGGGTTGATTACAATGAAGTACTACCTTTCCCTAATAGCAATACTCTTACTTCTTATTATTTAAATATTTTATATGGCATTGTAATAATAAAATATTGTTATGCTAACGGAGAACGTTTAGAAGCAGGGTCGTTAATGTTCAGGGGTTTTATAGAAAAGACAGAGGAAACAGATGACTCCTTAAAAGGTATTATTAGATTTGAAAATGGGTCATCTTATCATTACATAGAAGATGGTACGGCAGAGATAGAAATAAAAAGTGACGGCAGCATAATAATATCAATGTTATATTCCCCTAATCTAAGATATATAAATCCAGAACTGTCTGATGAAGTACAATTCCCTGCAAAGCTTATACTGGAATATTAGGAGTCTTCAATTGTGGGAGGCGTACACGTACGACCAGAACGGGAACCGGGCAACGAAGACGATGCCGTGGGGGACTTAGGAAATGAGGAAGCGGTTCCGCTTGCGGTCGGGGATACAGATCAACGCGCTCATGCCATGCGCCGCCTGAACCTGAAAAAGCTGATGGCGGTATTGGGCGGACAGGCCGCAAGGCTTTTTGCGCGCCTTTGATTACGGCCTTTTTTTTCCTGATTTTTTGGGTCATTTGACCCCTTTATGTAATTCATAAGGTAAAAAAGTAATTGCAAAAAATCTAGAAAAATGTTATATAATAGATGATTATGGAAGATAGAAAAAAACTAATCCGGGAGCTTGAGGCCAGAAAGGTACAAACTCAGGAGGCCCTGGACGGGCTGCTGGAAAAACTTGGGGAGTCATTCATAACCCGTATTGAGAGCGGGGAAATTACGCCGGATATGCCTGTGTCTGATACGGCGGACAGCCCGCAGGGATTATGTGATGAAAAAGCCAGAAATCTTAAAGAAATAGCTGGTTCACAAGAGACTATAAAGGCGATTGAGGCAAATCTTTCGCGTTTAGGGGAATTGGAAGAGCTAATTGACCGTAAGGAACAGGAAAATTCGGAAAAAGTCAGGGAAATTGCTCATTTATACTCAAAACTGGGGGAATTTATTCTTGGAGATCCCCGTTTCCGTGAATTTTGTGCTCCTTTTGAAGCGGAATTTAATGATATAACCCTTCGTATTGACTTCCAGGAAAAGAAGCTGGACGAACTTGAGAATTCCGAAGGCGGTTTTTTTATCAAGGTGGCCAACGGCGCAAAGAGTATGGTAACCAAATCTCTCTTGGCCAAATACCGTTCAACTCTGGAAAAACTCTACCGCAGCGCCGGGGAGCAATTCATTGTAACCTTGGGAAAACCTTCTGAAAATTTAGATGAATTATCGGGGGACGAAGAACTTGATGAATTAATCGAACAGTGCGAAGAGCTTCGTAAGCTTTCCGCAACCTTAAAAGAAGAAATTGCCAAACTCAGGAATGAGCGTAAGGAATGTGCCGATGTTCTTGATCAGGGGGGTAGCCCCACGCGCAGGATTTCCGATATTGAAAAATATATTGCCCGTATACGGGAAGATATACGGAAAATTCACCGCCGTTTTGGTACCAGTATACGCCGAAAAGAGGTGATAAGCGTTTTTGCCGTTGATTTTACTGATGGCGAAAAAGCCCTGGACGAAAAAATATGCTCTCTGGAAGAATTGATTTTTGAAACAGACAGAAGAATTGAGGAGACCAAAATCGCAATTGCCATTGATGAGAAAAAGGCCGAAATTGATAAGCTGAAAGATGTAATCACGGAAAAGCGGCGCGTGATTGCCGATGCCAATGCTGCCATTCAGGATTATGACGGAAAAATAGCGGAAGCGGAAAAGCAACTGGAAGAATTACAGGAACAGCATGGCCAGCTTAAATAAAAAAGCAAAGGCAGCCAGGAATGCCGGAAAGAAAAGCGCTACCGGCAGAACCGTCGGCCCTGCCAGTGCTAAAAGCATCAAAAAGTCCGGTAAGACCGAAAAGGCTGGTAAGATTGGAGAAAGAAAAACGGCAAAAACAGCAAAACAAAAATCGGCAAAAGCCGCGCCAAAGCCCACAAAGGCTCCGGCGGCTAAAGGTGGCCTAGCTTCTAAGGGCGGCTTGGTGGCTGCCGCAGAAAAAAGCCGCGCAGCGGCAGCCCAGCAGCCTTCTTCTGCAAAGGTAGCGACAGACACTGTTTACGATGAATCAAAGATAAAGACCCTTTCCTCCCTTGAACACATACGCATGAGAACCGGTATGTATATAGGGCGTTTGGGGGACGGCTCCAATCCCGATGACGGTATTTATGTGCTGCTCAAGGAAATAATCGACAACGGCATTGACGAATTCATCATGGGGAACGGCAAGCAGATAGATGTAGTTGTCAAAGACGGCACAGCCAAAGTACGGGATTATGGCCGGGGCATACCGCTTGGCAAGCTCGTGGATTGTGTCTCGATTATCAATACCGGTGGCAAGTTCAATGACGATGTGTTCCAGTTTTCCGTGGGCCTTAACGGCGTGGGGACCAAGGCGGTAAACGCCCTGTCGTCCCGCTTTAGGGTGGTGGCAATCAGGGATGGTCAATTTGCGGAAGCTGTGTTTGAAAGGGGAACCCTTAAATCAGACCGGAAGGGAAAACTCTCTTCGATCAAGGGCGGGGAGAAACAGAAGAACGGTACTTTTGTGGAATTTATTCCTGACAAGGAAGTTTTTGGAGATTACGAATTCAACCCGGAATTTATTGAACGCCGTATTCTCAATTATGCCTACCTGAATACCGGCCTTACCCTGACTATAAACGGCAAGCCCTATTTGTCAAAACGCGGGTTATACGATCTTTTAACCGAAGAGTGCGGGGATGATTCCCTGTACCCCCTTGGCTATTACAAAGGCGAACAATCCAGCAGGGGCCAGCTTGAGTTTTCTTTTACCCATACCAATAACTACGGCGAAGAATATTTTTCTTTTGTAAACGGCCAGTTTACATCTGACGGCGGCAGCCATCTATCAGCATTTAAGGAAGGCTTCCTTAAGGGCATTCAGGCTTATTTCAAAAAAGACTACCGCAGCGAAGACATACGCGAAGGGACAATCGCGGCGGTGGCAATAAAAATCAAGAACCCCGTATTCGAAAGCCAGACAAAAAACAAGCTGGGCAATACGGATGTACGTGCCTGGATAGTACAGGAAACCAAAGACGCTGTGGAAGACTGGCTTCATAAAAACGTGGAAGCTGGAAAAAAACTGGAACAGAAAATCCTGGCCAATGAAAGCCTAAGAACCGAACTCAACGCAGTTAAAAAAGAGGCGCGGGAAGCGGCAAAAAAAATCGCCCTCAAGATACCCAAGTTAAAAGACTGCAAATATCATCTGGAAGACGGAGACGAAGGCGAAGAATCCACCATCTTTATTACAGAAGGAGATTCCGCCGCCGGTTCCATGGTTTCTAGCCGTGACGTAATGACCCAGGCTCTTTTTGCCCTTCGCGGCAAAGTTGAGAATATGTTCGGCAAAAAACGCGCTTCAATATACAAGAACGAAGAACTCTACAATATGATGATGGCGCTGGGCATTGAAAACGATGTCTCTGGCCTCCGTTATGCGCGCATCGTAATTGCAACTGATGCGGATTTTGACGGCTTCCATATACGCAACCTTCTTCTTACTTTCTTCCTTTCTTATTTTGAAGAACTTGTTACCGCTGGCCGGGTTTATATACTGGAGACTCCCCTGTTCCGGGTAAGGACAAAAAAAGAAACCCGTTACTGTTACAACGAAAAAGAACGTAACGAAGCCGTCACCGCGCTGGGCAGCCAGAGCGAAGTAACCCGTTTCAAGGGCCTTGGTGAAATCAGCCCCAAGGAATTCGGCCAGTTTATCAGCGATGATATGCGCCTTGTTCCAGTGTCAGTAAATACGCTCAAGGCTGTGCCGCAGGTATTAAGTTTTTATATGGGAAAGAATACCCCTGAACGGCGTGAATATATCATGAAGAACCTTATTGA
>JAIRUO010000154.1 GCA_031254385.1 Treponema sp.
ATGGGGATGAGAAAAAAGGTGATGGTGTGAAAAAAAATGTACGAAAGACTGGCGTTGCCAGCAAAACGAGAAAAAAAGATGGCTAAAGGGTTATTTGTGGGTTGACTTTTTATAGAAGCAAAGACAAAAATGATAGCTGCTACCGTTGCGTCTCATTGTTTTTTTTGAAAAAATGCCTTATCTTTACGTAAAGAGAAATAAATGCTGGAAGAAAGATTTATTTTCAAGGCTACGGCATTTCAACATGGTATTCTTGAGGCAGATATTCTCAAAGCTTTTGAACACTGCCTGTTTGACCATGCATTGCAAGGGGAGGAGGATAAAAATCTGCTCATCGGGCTTAATCGAAACGGCTTTCCCCTTGAAATTATATACAACGTCTTAGATGATGAAACTATCAATGTATTCCACGCAATGGAATGTCGCAAGGCATATTTATCCCTGCTTTAAGCCTTGCTCTACTATGAAGGAGAGACAATGAAAGAAATGACAGACAAAGAAGCGGAACATTTGGACAAATATTACACGGAAAATACCGTAATGCCCGATTTAAGCAAGCCGGGCTATTTTTCCCGCAAATATGGTATGCCTATAACCCTTGATCCTGAGACAACCCAAACATTGAGCAATTATGCGGCAAGTATTCACAAAACCCCTGCTGAAATTATCGCAATAATGGTGCAAGAAAACATTACTTTATAGCGCTCTTCACTTTTCTCCCTGCTCTCTGCTAACTTCACTCTTTTATTTCCCCTTCTTTGGTTTCTTTTATTTCGGCGTGTCCGGTATGAACATCGTCAACGACCGTGCGGACACCGCCTGTAACATGGGGAGATTCGTTTTTGATATTAATTTCTCCCTCTTTGTGTCCGTGGATAAGGGAATGGAAATCACGCTCAAGCTCTTTTTCAGAAAAAAGGTGCCAGGCACCTTGCCCAAGGGCTAATCTTCTGTTTCTTCATGCGATGGTTTCTTTTTCCCCTTTTTAACATATTCTGTCCAAGGGCCCTCGCCACGGGATTCTTCTGGAAGAACAATCCGGTACTGCGGGGAAGTCATATCCAGGCCGTGTTCAACAAAACCGTTCTGGATGTTTTCAAAGAGTTCTGAGTAAATCGAAGGGATTTTGGCGATTTGCTTTGTGTAACAGTTTATCTGGTAGCGAATATAATTGTCCTCAAGGGCGGTCTGGAGGACAAAGGGCTTGGGGCTTTTTAGGACACCGCTTGTTTTATGGGCGGCCCCAATAAGAATCTCGTGGATGGTCTGCCAGGGCGTGGCGTAGTTATATGTGATTTCGGCATAGAGGATAAGGCCCTCTTCATCTTCATCTAATGATTTATTGTAATTGGTTATACTGGCGGAAAGCGCTTGCAGATTGGGAAAGGTGATGTACTCATTTTTATGAGTTTTAAGCCGTATGACCATGAGGTTTTTTTCCACTATAAAGCCAGTACTGCCCTGAATACTTATGCGGTCGCCGATTTTGAAGGGCCTCATGTAGGTAATGACCAGCCCTGCCACAAGGTTTCCTATGGCGGTACTGGAGCCTAGCGAAAAGATAACGCCCACGAAAACGGAAACTCCCTGGAATGCGGGGGAATGGGAGCCCGGAAGATACGGGAAGATAATTGCCAAGGTAAAGGCATAAATTAGGAACCGCAGTATGTTAAAAGTGGGATTGGCCCAATCAGGATAAAAGCCGGGGAGTTTTAGTCTTCCCAGGGCTATTTGCTTGGCAAAAAACCGTAAAGCCTTGAGTAGGTATTTTGTTACAAGCAGGGTAAGAATAATGGTGAAAAGGTTTGGGATGAATCCCACTATTCCCTGTCCAATGCTTTTTAAGGGGGTAAGAATATGGTCAAAGATGGTATCTGCCAATTCTTCGGTCTGGGGAAAGATGCTGAATACAATGGGCACAGTAATAAAGAGCAGAAATGCGGTAATAATGTATTTGAGGATGCGGATTACCATAAGAATAGTCTTGATTATCTGGTCTGAAGAAAGAACGCGCAGTTTTTTAATTGTTAGATGCTTAAAGCGTCCACTGGCATTAGCAGCGATCCGTTTGCTTATGGCTTTGAAGATCTGCCAAATAACAATGATTGCTATTATCACACCAATGACGATTCCAGCAGCTATTCCGAATTTTTTTAAAAATTCTATAACTTGTTCATTGTCCATAAGTATAGATTATCATAATATATATGCCATGAATATATTAAACAATAAAGTCAGTATTGAACGATGCGGTTCTTATGATCCTGATGAATTATACAGGGTCTTAAGAACCGCAGCCCAGGCAGCCGGTATACCCGAAGTCAAAGGCAAGACAGTTTTGTTAAAGGTCAATATCCTAATGGATGCTGAACCGGAAAAGGCAATTACCACACACCCCGCTTATCTTGAGGCTGTAATCCGTCTGGTTCAAGACTGGGGCGCAGCCCGCATTCTTGTCGGGGACAGTCCCGGCCTTCAGGGGCCAAAGTTTACAGGCCGTGTTTGCGGCATTGAGGAAATAGTACGGAAAACCGGCATTGAATGGGCTGATTTTACAAAAAGCAAAATCGACCTTAAACTTCCAAAGGCCAAAGTCCAGCGGAGTTTTACGATTACCGGAATTTACGATGAAGTTGACATTATTATCAACCTGCCCAAGCTCAAGACCCATCAGTTAATGTATTATACCGGCGCCATGAAGAATATGTTCGGCCTAATTCCCTCTGTCTTGAAAAGCCCTTATCATATGCGCTATTCAAAACGAGAAGACTTTGCCTCCATGATTGTAGACTTGAATATGATGGGAAAACCGGTCTATGCCTTGATGGACGCAGTTATTGCAATGGAAGGTCACGGCCCCTCCGGGGGAACTCCACGGCAAACTGGCCTGGTTTTGGCCGCTTCCAACTTTCTGGCCATGGACATAGCGGCATGTTCAATTATAGGATACCCTCCGCACATGATCCCCACAAACAGGGAAGCCCTGTCTCGCCGGATATGGTTAAAGGATATAAATGAGATTGAATATCCCCTGTTGAGTCCCACGGAGGTTGAAATACCGGATTTTAAAAAGATTCTTTTCAAGAAATCGAGAAGCCAATTAATTGATTTTATCCTTCCCAAGCCTATAAAGAAGCTGAAGGAATCAAAGAATACCGCGCCCCGCATTGATCATAATATTTGTATACGCTGTGGAGACTGTATGCGAATCTGCTCGCCCAAGGCCATTACTGTTTCGGGAACAGGGGATTCAAGGCAAATGGTAATAAACAGCCAGCAGTGTATACGCTGCTATTGCTGCCACGAAATTTGTCCGGCAAAGGCAATTGACATTTAGTATTTCGCACTTTATCATGTTTTAGAGAAAATGGAGAAAATATCAAAAACAAGTTTTGGCACAATGCTTAGACAATAAAAATCATTAGGAGAAGTAAAATGACTCTAGCCGGCAGATTATACTCCATCAGAACCAGAACAGGTGGAACCCGTGAGAAAAATGAATTCGAATGGAGCTTTGGCCCTCCCCGTGAGGTAATTCAGCATATTGCCATGCCGGGCCCTGAAATAAACCGTATCCTTGGCCAGCTCGAATTCAGCCTAAAGCTGTCAGAAGCAAATGCTGATAAATTCGATAACGAAATAAACAAAGCCCTGGAAGTGCTGGAACTATCTTTGGATAAGCAGGGGACACTTACTCGCGAAGCCTGTGCCGAATCTGAAAAGCAGCTTTTACCGTTAAAGGACGCTTCCAAAGAATACATGGTGTTATGCGCTTCTCATGCGCACATAGACATGAACTGGATGTGGGGCTGGCAAGAAACCGTTGCTGCGACTCTTGCAACATTCCGTACTGTCCTTTCTCTGATGAAAGAATATCCCGAGTTCACTTTTTCTCAGTCCCAGGCTTCTGTATATCACATTGTTGAAAAGTACGATCCAGAAATGAAGGAAGAAATTAAACAGCGCATAAAAGAGGGCCGCTGGGAGGTGACTGCTTCCGCATGGGTAGAAACAGACAAGAATATGCCCTGTACCGAATCCCTGCTTCGGCACATCCGGTATACCAAAGATTATCTTTCCAGCAATTGGGGCGTAGACTCCGAATCGCAAAATATTGATTTTTCGCCTGATACATTTGGGCACAGCGCACATATACCGGAGATAGATTCTTACGGCGGCATCAAATACTTTTACCATTGTCGCGGCTTTGATAAGCGCCAGGTACTATACAGGTGGCAAGCGCCATCAGGGTCTGAGGTACTAGGGTACTGTGAACCATTCTGGTATAACAGCGGTATAACTCCCCAGATTGCATTTGGAGTAGCGGAATTGGCGTTTCTCTGTGGAGGGCTAAAAACTTCGCTAACAGTTTACGGCGTGGGCGATCATGGCGGTGGCCCGACTCGGAAGGACATTGAAAAAATAATAGAAATGAAGGAATGGCCTGTTTTCCCGACAATCAAATTTGGCACTTTTCAGGAATTCTTTAAGACAGCCGAAACCGTCAGAGACAAGCTACCCATCATTGACCGGGAAATAAATTTTATTTTTACCGGCTGTTACTCTACTCAGTCTCGCATCAAACTAGGCAACAGGCATGGAGAAGCCGCGCTTTTAGATGCGGAGACTTTAGATACTTACAGTAGACTTTTGACAGGCAAAGGTTATTCAAAAGAAAAATATGTGGATTCCTGGCAGGATTTACTGTTTACCCATTTCCATGATATTTTAACCGGTTCCTGCGTGCGGGATACCCGCGAACACGCCATGGGGCTTTACGCCAATGTAATGGCCCTGGCCCAGACCATGAGGGAAAAGGCAGCCATAAATATAGCGGATCAAATTGACACCTCGTCCATTCAAATTGATGACGCAAAAGAAACTCAGTCGGAAGGCGCTGGTGCGGGCTTTGGGATCGGAAACTACAGCGGTATTCCCAACCCAGAGCGTGGACGCGGTGCCACAAGGATTTATCATGTATTTAACCCCTTGCCCGATACACGCAAAGAAAATGTTGAATTCACCGCGTGGGATTGGACTTACGACCTTCGCCGTGTTGAAGTGACTGACACTTTAGGAAACAAACTGCCCTTCCAGCTGTTGGATAAAGAGCCCCAAAGATATTGGGATCACATGTATTTTCGTTTTATTGCCTTTGTGGAAGTTCCGGCTTCCGGCTACACCACGGTGATTCTAAAAGAAGCAGAAATGGGCAACCAATATCCCTTTTACTTCAACCCCTTTCCCCGTACAGATCAAATCCATGAATCTGTAGTCCTGGAAAATGATCATCTCAAAGCAAGATTCGATTCGGAAACAGGGGCACTTTGCTCATTGATCGACAAAAAAAGTGGGACAGAACAAATTATAGCAGGGGGAAAGGCAAGCCTGATTCTAAATTGGGCCGAAAAGGCCAGCAACAATGCCTGGCTAATCGGACGCTATCTTAGCCATGAACCGGTAACAAAGACCACCAAGCTGACACCCTCAATAGGAAATCCTCTCAGGAATTCCCTTGAGATTGAGCAGGAGATACTCAATTCAAAAATAAAAACTCGCATTGCCTTGGATAAAGATTCCCGGTCATTGGCTTATTCCTTTGAAATAGTCTGGAATGAAATAGCCGCTTCTTATGATAAGGTTCCGGTTCTTTGTTTTTCCATGCCCCTGAGCATTACGCCTGAAACTTTCCAATATGATGTACCCGGTGGCGTCCAAAAGAGGCCCGGCGGTTTTCAGGATAAACCCGGGCTTCAGTACGGTGCAGCCGTTAATGGGGAAAACGCAATTGCCTTAATCACAGACTGTAAATACGGCTATCGCGGTAACGAAAACAACCTGAGCGTAACCCTGATAAATACGGCATCCTACCCAGACCCATCTCCTGAACACGGCGATCATGTAATTCATCTCTGGATTAGCTTAACATCAAGCGATCCCAATGCCCTTTCCTCTATTGCCACAGCCTTTTGTCACCCTGTAAACATAGTTTCCGGCAGCAAACATACCGGAAAACTGCCATTAAAGAAAGAAATCCTTAAATATGAAGCCTCTGGCGCGGTCTTATCTTCCGTGGCTATGATTGACGAAAAAACCCTTCTGGTAAGGGGTTATGAGGTAAAAGGTAAAAAAGACAAGGTAAGCCTTGTTCTGCCCGGCAAAATTACAAAAGCCCAGTTTGTGGATTTGAACGGCAAGCCCATCGGTGGCGAAATTGCGGTGAATGGCTCGTCAATAACTTTTGAGGCCGCGCCTTACAAAATATTCGGGGTTTTGGTAAACTTAAAATAAGAAAGGGCCGAAACCAGCCTACTTTCGGTAGTTCTTTGTTTCACGTGAAACATTTTCTGAACATGAATTTAACCACTATTATGGTTTCCGGGTCGATTCGGGATTAAAAGCAGAGAAAACAATTGCCTGTTTTTTAGCCATGTTTTATTGAACTTCAATTAATTTTGAAAACCTTTCCCATATTTTCTTTTTATTTATTTTTCCATAAGTCTCAAACATATTAGTTAATGAGATAAAAGTCTGTTCGTTTTTCCCAAGAAAATTCCAGAAATCCTCTTGAACAATAGTTCCGCCTTTAGGATCGAAATAATAATAAACCTTTGAATTTTTATATACTTTTGGGTATTCATTGTTGTAATAGATAGCAAGTTGAGAATCAATACATTCAGAACCCGTTTTGAAATATGCCCACGCTATAGCAACAAGCAATCTTCTTTTTGCACCAGGTACCTCTGTCGTGTTCGGATCTGGTCCTTTCATCTCTAGAATGTAAGTGTGGTTGCTTTTTGGGTCGGTAATAACCAGATCAAATTCAAAAGTTTGTTTTTCTGTGTTTTTTGAGGGATTTTTACATGCTTCTATTATCATTTCCTTTTCTTTTGCGTAGTTGCTAAGTGTTTTTGGATTGTTTAGATTATTTATAATAGTATCAATTAATTCTAATACATTCTTAGGTAGTATAACAGCCTCCTTTACTTTTCTTCTAACATTACTTCTCCCCCAAGCGTCATTTGCTATTATTTGAGCGATTTTTTCCATTTCGTTGCCAAGTGACGTTCTAAGTCCATGAATTCTATGAATAAGCGGATCAAAATCCTTAACAATGGCCATCACAAACGGATTCCCTGAATTTGCTTTTGGTTTTTCAGATGCTTTGCTAATATATTTTTGTACAACAGCATCAATTAATTCATTTATTTCAGCATGTATGGTTTTTGATAAGCTCATTATTTCTCTTTTAAATGAAAAATAGTTTCTGAATATGCCGCTTTATCTTTTTCTGTTCTATTGAGTACAGGCCTATGAAATTTTTCAACTATGCTCATTCCTGCCTTTTCAGCAATTGAAGGATACAAATTATATTTATCATTGGCAACTAAAAAAACATTGTAATTATCTGTTAAATATTTTTTACAATTATTTAATACCGCTACAATTCCCTCAGCATAACTTTCTATTGCTATTTTGCCTTGTCCGCGAAATAATGGTCCAATTTCCAGTTCATCATTCCTTGAGAAACCTAATAAATCATAGGCATAAGCATGTTGTTCGTGATAATCAATTAAACCAACGTAAGGTGGTGAAGAAAAAATACCATTAATTTTTTTCTTTTCTAGGGTTTTTCCAAATTCCGGCAAGACACATTTTACCTCATTAAATATATTAATTTTACGACTATCACCCACTAAACATAATTGATAAGTATTTGTTTTTAATTTAGAAAATGTTAATAAACGTTTGACGGTATCTTTAGAATATGTTTTCCACCATTTTACAATTGAAAATAACGGCTTGCATATTTTACCATGTTTACTGCAATAATAAGCAGATGTAACAGGTTCTAACAAGGTAGCCAAATCCGCATGTGTTGTTGCCCGACAACTACGAATAGTTCTACTTAGTATTACAAATAGAATGTTTTTGATTGATTCGTCCTTTATTCTTTTGATAATATTATAAATAAAATCTATTTCGTTACGAATTTGATTAGAATACCATTTATCAAGAAAAGTATCCTTTTTCTCCTGGTGTAAAACAATTCCGTATTTTTTTACTAATTTATTAAATGTTGGTATAAACAACTTCTCTTTATCATAAGCGTATGTTTCTTCATCTATTTCCTTATTCCTAAGTTTATATTTATATTCCGGAACCGGAAAATATTTATTATTAAATTCATACAATTTTTCCAATAAACATTTTTCAAAATCCAGTATATTCGACTTTTCAACATATTCTTGCAGAAGATTTGTTATTCTGCTAATTTCTACCTCAAGCTTATGTATATCGTAATTTTCAACTTTACAATTAGCTATCAAAGCATTAAATATAGAAATATCTATACCTACTGCGTTAATTCCTAACTCTGACGACTGGGTCATTGTCGTTCCACTTCCGGAAAACGGATCTAAAACTATATCACCTTCATTAAAATAAATATTTTTTTTAAAATTATCCGTATGTTTGTCAAGGAAGTATTCTACCAGTTGCGGAATAAATTTACCCTTATATGGATGTA
The DNA here is from genome assembly GCA_031254385.1 of Treponema sp. The sequence continues at coordinate 8,531 of JAIRUO010000154.1, forward strand.
ATCTATGAACATGTTTTGTTGTCTCAGCCTCTTTATATTGATCAAAAGAGAGTGCCCAATTTAGCTCATCACCCAATTTTTCCTTGAAATGTAACTGTCTGGAACCATTATATGATTGATAATAATCATTTAGTTCATTAATAGAAACAAACGTAGTCCCATTTTTTTCAATACGACGTATACGCCCGTATTGAATAAGATAAGAGATATTAGAAGTTGTAACACTCTTATGCAAATGGTCTGTTGCCCAAATACTTGCCTCTTTTATTGTTAACAAATCTTCTTTTTTGTCCAGAATCTCAGGAAAAAGATAATTTTCTTGTTGATGTTTTTCCAATCTTGACATAATATTCATATATATTAAAGAATTTATCTTGTCTATACCCCAAGTGCCCTTTCAAACTCGATCCTGGGGTCTTCCTTTCCCTTCAAGGTTTTTGCCGCCACAATAAAGGCTCGCAGATTGCTTCCGGATTTCTCGTACAAATCTTTGAAATAGGTATTACCCTCATAATAAAGAATGTAGAGTTCCAGGTAGGCATTGTTTATTGGCAAGTCGATAAAGCCCCGGTAGTTTTGGGTCATAAAAACGGAATCGTAGGTAGCTTCAAAACGGATCTTGGCCTGGGCGATTATCAGGTCTTTTTGTTCCAGCTTTTCTTCCCTGGATAGAGTGGCGTTTTTATACACCGTATCAAGTTCGGCAATTAAACCACGGATAAAAGCAAGATAGGCTGCCTGATCGGCTCTCCGGGCAATAGCGTCTGTTTCTGCGTCATCAGTTGTGCTTGCAACACCGCCAACTGCATTGCCCGCAATGCTTTCCATGTAAAGACGTGCGCCTTCAGAGCCAACAAATTCAGCAAGCTCTTCGTTAAATTGCGCGTGATTTGTTAAGAAAACCGTTGCGTGGAGTAATTCATGAATGATGAGATCCGCCAAATCCCGGAGGGGATAGTCCTTCATAAATGAGTACAAGGGATCCTGAAACCAGCCAAGGGTGCTGAACGCATCGACTCCACGTATCCAGACATCAAGGTCTTTCTTCTCTAGCTTTTCTCTTTCTTTGCGGGCATCTTCAATATTAAAAAAACCTTTATAGGGTACCTTCCCCACTATGGGGAACCACCACTCATGCCTGGTAAAAGAATCCTTTGCGCAGGCAGATACTACGGCGGCCAGATAGTTCCGGTCCAGTTGCACATAACGGGTATAATTTTTGCTTTGTCTAAGGCCAAGTTCTTCCATGGCAAAGCGGCGTATATCCATAACCTGCATGGCAAAGCGGCGGTCTTCTTCGGAGTCTGCGTTGATAAGGTCTTCCAGAGGGATGGCGCGGTTCAAGTATCCTAGCATGGTAGTACCTTGCTTGAGTGTATAACAGGCAGAACACAGGGCTGCGCCAATAACTATTAGTGTTATAGCAAGAGGAAAAGGTAGGTAAAAATGTCTTATCATCATGCCTCCTAGTTAAATATACACCATAATATTCAGAAAATATTGTAAGGAGTCAAGAATAACCACTTGAGTATTTACCTTTATAAGGGTATGTTGGTTCTATAATCATGAAACAAATTACCGGGAAAACTATACCCTTTCTATTGTGTTTTATCTTTTTTGCCGTATTTGTAAAACAAGTGCAGGCCCAGGAAATTGTTACAGCCGACCGATACATGGAAATTCTATCGGAGCGTTACGCGGCTATCAATGATTACGAAGCCCAAATTGTCATACGGTCAGGCAGTTCAGATATGACAGGAAACCTCAGTTTTCTTAATCCCTCTTTTCTCCGTATAGATTTTACCCGTCCAGCAGAACAGGTTATCTGTTTCAACGGGGAACTGATGACCGTATATCTTCCTGAATACAGGGTTGTGCTGAATCAGGAAGTAACTCCACAGCGTTCCACTGGCGCAACAGGAGCTTCCCTGGCCTCGGCCCAGGGGCTTATCCTGATGAGGAGGAATTATATTCCTTCCTTTGTTTCCGGGCCTGACCCCATACCATTGGACGAGGGATCTAGAGAGCTGGTGGTAAAAATCAGGCTGACCCGGCGTGTTGCATCGGAAGGTTTTAGGGAAATCATTTTGAGTGTCAATCCGGATACGCGCCTGATTCGGCGTGTAGAAGGAAGAACAATTGCAGATGCACTAGTGCGTTTTGATTTCACTAATATCAGAACTAACCTGGGGATTCCTCCGGGGCGTTTTATTTATGATTCGCCTGCGTCTGCTAATATGGTCAATAACTTTCTGTTCCGGGATACCGATTAGGGCCGGAGGGGGATTTCGTGGAATCACTTGGAAATATGCTAAAAAAAGCCCGTGAAGCAAAAGGGTATACTATAAGTGATGTAAGCGATCAAACCAACATAGCCATCCGTTTTCTGGAAGGATTGGAGCGGGAGGATTTTTCCGTATTTCCGGGCGAAGCTTATGCTTTAGGTTTCCTTAAGAATTATGGGCTTTTTCTGGAACTGGATACTAATGAACTTCTTTCCCTGCATCGGGCCATAAAGATACAAGAACAGCCTGTTCCTGTTGAACAGCTATTAAGATCGCCTTCTTCGGTTCCTAAAGTACTGGCTATTATTGGAATTATTATCTTGGTTTTAGGCTTGGGCGCAGGCGGTTACTGGTTTATCTCCAATCTTCCGGCGCCGAGTACTGCTGAACCTACTCCGGTTCGTAGGCCCCAGGAATACACCATGAACATAGATTCCATGGAACGTAGGTTTTATCCCGGAGATACTATTCTTGTTCCTTTGGGAAACAATATCTACAAACTGGAATTATCAGGCTTAAGCGATACGGTCAATCTTGCTACTCCCACAGGGCCGGTTCGTCTGGATTTGAGCCAGGAAGCAATGGTAGATCTTGATAATGATGGTATAGCGCAAATCCGCATTATCGTGGCGGATTTTGCAAGAAACGACAGTAATGCCGGGGCTTTGCTCCGCTTCGAGCTGTCGCAGCTTGCCTCGTCCGATGTACCTCAGGCAATATTCACTGAAGAAATTGGTCAAAGTATTGCTTCCGCTACTCCGCCGATAGTATTATTCAATTCCCCCAATGCCTATCCCTTTACCCTTCAGGCAGTGTTCCAGGGCTATTGTCTTTTCCGCTGGGAAATTCTTTTTGAGAGGGACAGGCCAGGCCGGAATGAACAGTATTTTCAAAATTCCAATGAACTGACTATCCAGGCCCAGAACGGTATACGCCTGGGCTTGTCCAATGCCAATGCGGTAAGGCTCCAGGTAATAGGCGGTGGCAGAACTGTTCCTCTGGAAGCGGGCGGCCCCGGAGAGGTTGTTGTAGCCGATTTGCGTTGGATTAGGGACGAAGAAAACCGCTATCTGCTGGTTTTTTCCCGCCTAGAATAGAATTCCTGCAATGCGTTATTTTCTCGATCCCTTTGGCTGTGCCAAAAATCAGGTTGACGCGGAAAACATGATGGCCAGCCTTAATCGTGCTGGCTGGGCAGCTTCCGGGCCGGAAGAGGCCGATCTCATTATCATCAATTCGTGTGGTTTTATTGAAAGTGCCAAACAGGAATCCATTAACGCGGTACTGGCCTGGCGCAAGCTCTACCCGAAAAAAAAGATACTCCTTGCGGGCTGCCTTGCCCAAAGATACGAAAAAGAACTGAAAGAAGCCCTGCCCGAAGCGGACTCTTTTTTTGGCGTCGATGACTTATCAGGCATTGTTAAAGCCGCGCAGGAAACGGTTGCAGGTGGCATGGTATACTCAACCGAGCCGCATAGCGGCGTCGTATCAACGATACGCGGTTCCCCTCTTGATGCCGCTGTTTCCCCGGCATATGACGAACGCACAGCGTTCGTCCAAGCTGAAAATCCGCAGGGACGCGGATTTTCAGCAAAGGTGACTGTCACCAATTCTAGGCCGATCCTTTCGCTTCCAGGGTCGGCTTATGTCAAGATTAGCGAAGGCTGCGATAACAGGTGCAGTTTTTGCGCAATTCCGCTGATCCGGGGCAACTTAAAAAGCAGGGGCCTTTTAGAGATAAAAGATGAGTGTAAACAACTTTTGGATAGGGGAATTAAGGAGCTATGTATAATAGCCCAGGATATAGCTTCTTATGGCAAGGATTTTGGTTTGGTCAGTGATAAAAAAATATCTTTGCAAAATTCGGCTTTGGCGAATTCGGCCTTACCGGAACTGCTTGGAGAGATTTCCCGCCTAAAAGGGGAGTTTTGGGTACGCTTGCTATACATTCATCCTGATCACTTTCCATTGCCTATTCTGGACCTAATGAAGAAAGACAGCCGTTTTCTTCATTATTTTGATCTGCCCTTTCAGCATGGCTCGGAAAGGATATTGCGCCTTATGAACCGCAAAGGAAATGCAGAAGAATACCTTGCGCTTATTGGAAAAATACGCAGTACTTTCCCTGATGCGGTTTTACGTTCAACCTTTATGACTGGGTTTCCCGGAGAAACCGATGAGGACTTCGATGCGTTATTAGATTTCCAGAAACAGGCCTCTTTAGACTGGGCAGGGTTTTTTGTCTATTCCAGAGAAGAAGATACCCCTGCCTTCTCCATGAAACCTAGAGTTTCAAAAAAGCTTGCACTTCAGCGGAAACAGTTGCTTGAAGAAGCCCAAGTCCTCATCACAGAAAAACAAATGGATCGTTTTGTGGGTCGTGACTTTACTGTCCTTGTGGAAGAAAAGGTAGAAGGCGAAGAAGGACTATGGCTTGGACGCCTTCCTTGCCAAGCCCCGGATATTGACGGCTCTGCGGTAATTAGCTGCGACGGCGAACTAAAGCTTGGCAGCCTTGTCAAAGGCAGGGTCTTTAACCGGGCTGGGTTTGATCTGGAAGTGAAGGTGTAGGTATCTGCATATTAGTTCTCGTTAATTATATTGTCATATTTTTTGTTTTCTTGTTCCAGTAATTTGATTTGATAATTCTGTTTCTCTATTTCGAGTTCCAAAATTTCTTTTTGATACTTTAACTTTTCCAGTTCCACTTCTCTTTTGTGCCTACTGTTTTTTCGAACTGCTGTAATAATCATAGATGGCAGTACAACGAATAACGCGACTATTGCAACTATAGTAGCAGCAGTTCCGTTAATAAACCCCATTTTCTCTCCGTATTGCTGTTATATTAAAAGGAGACCGTCCAAATTAGTGAACGGTCTCCAAACCTAAAACTTAGCTTGTTTTTTCAAAAACCCTGAGGAACAGGGCTCTGTAACAAGACCCTGTTAGCGCCTGTTGAAACGATCTAAGGCTGCGTTCTGGATGGCAATGGCCCGGGCAATATTCATCCTGTTGATGGCATTCACGTAGTTGTTCCAGGTAGTGTCATTGACGGGATCGGTTCCCAGAAGCCATCTTGCTGTTTGCTCATCAACAAAGGTGGTGATTTCCTGCATGATGGAGGCGTACTCTTGGCTTTCTGCCTGGGTAGGAGTAACAGCGGGCATAAAGTAATTGGTAGCACCAGGGAGGATATAATTCGTAAGAGCCTGAGCCTGTTCAGGCAGGGCGTAATACTGTTCAATATAGCCTTTATCCTGAACAAAGGGACCTGCCATGGGGCCGCGAGCAACGGAGCTCAAAGCCTGTGCAAGGGGCCACTTGTTGGGGCCGCCTGCCATTAATTCAGGTGTCCAGGTCGGATAGTTGTTTACCATGTTCCAGGCTACGCCTTGTTGGCCAAAGTTATACACATTGTGGCCCTCGGCAGAGTATCCATAGTCTAGGAAACGGGCGGCGAGTTCTACGTTCTTGCTCGTATAGCTGATAGCCGGGCTGTCCTGGCCGGAGTAATCCTGATTGGGGATAGAGTATATCAGCCTGTCCCCACGGTTCCGTACGGGATATTGCAGGGCGATGATCTCGTACCTGGGTTCATTGGGCCTGGTTCCTTCTGTCCAAGTTCCCATACCGCTTCCTACAGAAGCTACTGTAGCGCCGGCTGTTCCGGTCATCATCTTCTGATTCTGCTGGGCTGTCTGGACAGACATAATATCCCGGTCAATCAGGCCCTCTCTGTACCACTGGGCCATGGTCGTTATCCAATCGCGGTAACCTTGTTCAATCTGACCAAAGTGTACCCTGTTATCAGTGTGGCTAATATACATCCCATTAAGGATATTGAAGGTGGGCATGAACATACGGTTCCTGTTGCTCCAAACAATGGTAAACGGCGAAGCAACGTTCTTTCTGTCCCTAAAAGCCACAAGTGCGTCATGCCATTCCTGAAGGGTCTGCGGAGGCTGAAGCCCCAAATCGTCCAGCCAGTCCTTGCGGATCATAAGGCCCTGGGAATAGAGGAGTTTTTCATCACCTCGGATAAAGGGGAAAACGTAGTATTGGCCTTCATCGGTCTTTACCGCCCGGTTCCATGTGGGATTGGCTGCAAGGACTCTTTTCAGGTTTGGTGCCCATTTGTCAATAACATCCTGCAAGGGAAGGATGGTTTGGTCATCAAGAGCCTTTCCAGGGCCGCCTGCTATGGTTACCCAGTTGTACTCAATAATATCCGGCATATCGCTCCCTGCGGCAATCATCAGGTTAAATGCCTCTTGAACGACAGCGCTACTGTTTCCGGCAGGGTGTTCAAAGATTACATTGACCCCAGTCCGCCTGAGTAGTTCCTGACCAAATGGGCTCGACCCAAAGTTTGTGTAATTAGCGCTTATGTTGCTGTGCAGGGACATCCAATACCGCAACGTATCAGGACTGCTAATGGGATACTGCCCCACAGGGGTTGAGATTGACGATGTGCTGGTAGCTGCGCTGTCCTTTTTACAGGAAATAAAAAATACTCCCACCAGTATTAATAATACCAGTACACAGGGAATAATTTTTTTCATTTTTACCTCCAAATTAAATAGATTTAAAATTATTGGACAAAATATCCAACTTATAATAGTATGCTACTAAAAAAAGAAACTGTCAAGGAAACGCGCAGAACAAATAAAACTTGCATTATATAAAAAAAGGACTAATAATAATGTATTCAGGAGGCATCCTTTGAATAATTTACAAAAAACACTCAAAAGGGATATGCAGAGGAACTGGTCTCTGTATCTTTTGGCAGTGCCGGTTATAGTTTACTTTATACTTTTTCAATATAAACCTATGTACGGTGCGCTTATAGCCTTTAAAGACTTTTCACCAGGCAGGGGTTTTAGCGGCAGCCCCTGGCGGGGTTGGGATGCGGACGGTAAATTCCATCTAGAGCTTTTTTTTGGTCATTTTATCCGCTTTTTCAACGGCCCTTATTTTTGGCGCTTGTTGCGGAATACCTTCCTAATCAGTTTTTACGGTCTTATTTTCGGTTTCCCTGCCCCCATTATACTGGCCCTGCTCTTAAACGAGGTACGCCATTCTGCTTATAAGCGGACCATTCAGACCGTTACATATATCCCCCACTTTATCTCGCTGGTTGTAATTTGCGGTATGATTACGGATTTTTCCCTTTCCACTGGGCTTTTTAACCAGATTATTGTTTTTTTTGGAGGGGAGCGCGCTTCTCTGCTCCAGCAGCCTAATGTGTACCGCCCTCTCTATGTAGCTTCTGATATTTGGCAGCATGTGGGCTGGGGTACGATTATTTACCTTTCCGCCCTTTCTGCCATTGACCCCCAGCTTTACGAGGCTGCAATGATAGACGGGGCAGGGCGCATCAGGCAGCTTTTTGCTGTTACCTTACCTTCAATTGCCCCCACAATTGTAATACTTTTAATTTTAAGAATCGGAAGCCTCCTGAGCGTTGGCTACGAAAAGACCCTCCTCCTTTATAACCCTGCAACCTACGAAACGGCGGATATTATTTCAACCTATGTATACCGGGTTGGGCTTTTGGATGCGAACTGGAGTTATTCTACTGCCATTGGCCTTATCAATTCGGTTGTCAATTTAACGCTGCTAGTTATGGCTAATATGATAAGCCGCAGAATTTCCGAAACGAGCCTTTGGTAAGGAGAATAAAATGAGTCTGAATACATCCAGCAATCCCAGATACACAAAGGGCGAAAATTATTTTATGATTTTCAATTATGTTTTTCTCGCCTTTATAGGTTTGCTCACTTTATATCCCATGTTTTATGTTCTAGTGGCCTCTTTCAGTGATAACTTCGCGTTAATGAGGCACACTGGTCTGCTCTTTGCCCCAAAGGGCTTTAGCGTTGCAGCTTATCAGCGGGTTTTTGGAAACCCCATGGTTCTCCTGGGTTATAGAAATACTCTGATTATTCTGGTTGCGGGAGTAGCTCTGGCCATCTTAATGACTTCTCTGGGCGCATATTTCCTTTCCCGTAAAAATGTATTTTTCAAAAAGCCTATAATGCTGGCTGTCGTCTTTACCATGTTCTTTCAGGGAGGCATGATACCCGCATACCTGAATTTTAGGGATCTTGGGTTGATCAACAACCTCTGGGGGCTAATTCTGCCGGGGATGATAAGCGTGTACAACATGATCATTATGAGGACCTCGTTCCAGCAGATTCCGGAATCCCTGACAGAAGCGGCGTATATTGACGGAGCCGGGCATATTCAGATACTTTTTAGGATAGTACTGCCGCTGTCCCAGGCTATTATTGCGGTAATGATCCTCTACTATGGAATTGGGATATGGAACGCCTGGTTCTGGGCAAGCGTCCTCCTGACAAAGAGGGAGCTGTTACCCCTGCAAGTGGTTTTACGGGAGATACTGCTCCAAAATTCCAACTTGGACGTAACCTTGGGCACGGACGCAGAAGGAATATCGGAGACTATTAAATACGCGCTCATAATTGTGGCAACTGTGCCGGTACTCTGTATCTACCCCTTCTTGCAGAAGTACTTTGCCAAGGGCGTAATGCTCGGCAGCATCAAGGAATAATAACAAGGAGAGATAAATGGCAAAGAAGAAGTATGTTCAGGTAGGAACAGGCGGCAGGGCAAGAATGTATTACGAGGCAATTTCCACCACCTATAAGGACAGGGCGGAAATGGCGGCTTTTTGCGACCTTTCGCCTACGCGCATGAATTACGCCAACAAGCTCCTTACGGATACGTACGGAGTGCCAGCGGCAAAGACTTATTACTATACAGACTTTGATAAAATGCTGGACGAGAACAAGCCCGATACGGTAATTGTTACCAGCGTTGACCGCACCCATCACGATTACATCATCAGGGCAATGGAAAAAGGCTATAACGTAATTACCGAAAAGCCCATGACCATTGACGAAAAGAAGGCGCAGGCTATTGTGGACTGCCAGAAGCGCACAGGGAAAAACCTTCGCGTAACGTTCAATTACCGTTATGCGCCACATAACACAAAGATAAGGGAAATTATAATGGACGGATTAATTGGTGAGGTTTTTTCCGTTCATTTTGAGTGGCTTTTGAATATTGAGCATGGCGCGGATTATTTTAGGCGCTGGCACAGGAATAAGCTGAATTCTGGAGGCCTTTTAGTACACAAATCAACTCATCATTTTGATCTAGTCAACTTCTGGCTAGGTACTCTTCCGGAAACCGTGTTTGCAATGGGCGATCTTAATTTCTACGGGATGAAAAATGCAGAACGCCGTGGCGTAAGCAAGTTCTACTACCGCTGTTACGGAAGCGAAGCGGCCAAGGGCGATCCCTTTGCCATTGATATCGAACATAACGAAACTATGAAGGCCCTGTACCTTGACGCGGAAGCGGACTCTGGCTATATCCGGGACAGGAGCGTTTTTTCCGAAGACATTTCTATTGAAGACACCATGGGGTTGCTGATTCGTTATAAGAATAACGCCATCATGACTTATTCGCTCAACGCATATATGCCCTGGGAAGGCTACAATGTTGTTTTTAACGGTTCAAAGGGGCGGCTTGAAGTGAATGTTACAGAGAAATCCTATATCAACGCCGGAGGGGAAAAGGGCGATGAAGGTGCCCTTACCGGAAAGTCGATAATGCTTAAGCCCATGTTCGGTAAACCTTATGAAATTAAATTTGAAGAAGGCAAGGGTGGTCATGGCGGCGGGGATCAGGTAATGCTGAACGACATCTTTGGCGATCCCGATCCTGACAGATTCAAGAGGGCCGCATCGCACGTTGATGGTGCGTATTCCATTTTGACAGGCATTGCGGGCAATAAATCTATTGCCTCCGGAGAGCCGGTAAAAATTAAGGATCTATTAAACATTTGATTTATGCCGAGCATTTGGGGTTTCGTCTTCAACTGCTTCCAGCAATTGAGCTTAAGTGGTTCTCAAGGGGCTAGTGTTGTGCTAGACTAGTACAATGAGAGCAGCGATTATATACGGTTCCCCATCGGATCAGGCCATACTGAAAAAAGCCGCAGACGTATTGCGGGAAATGGAAGTGGAGTTTAGCTCTCATGTTATTTCTGCGCACAGAACGCCGGAACTTCTTTCTGAAACCTTAAAAGAGCTTGAAGCATCAGGAACCGAGGTGATCATTGCTGGAGCTGGATTGGCGGCCCACCTTCCGGGGGTCATTGCCAGTCAGACCCTTATCCCAGTTATTGGCCTTCCTATTAATTCCGGCGGGCTAGGCGGCCTGGATGCCCTCCTTTCTATTGTACAGATGCCCAGGCCCATCCCTGTTGCCGCAGTTGGAATTGATAACGGCGCGAATGCGGCGTATCTTGCCTGTCAGATTCTTGCTGTAAAATACCCGGCCCTTAAAGAAAAACTTGTTACTTTCAGGGCAAAAATGAAAGCCGACTTTGCGAAAGCAAACCAAATAGAATTGTGAACGTATTGAACCATTGGTTTTATTGGCATAAACTCTATTCAAGCAATACTATTGTTGTATTGGAGGCAATATGAAAAAAATCGCTTGTCTTGTTCCGGTATTCTTTCTAATTATTGGCGCAGTATTTCCCCAGGGCCGTATTGACGGTATTGATACTTCTGTTCCCAATACAAATGTTAATGAAAATGCCGATGTCGCTCCGAGTACGGTTGTTAATGTTAATCCCGTTAGTGCTGATAGCCCGATTTATCTATTGGACGCGGCTGTTAGGGCTACAGCAGAAGAGCTGGGCAGAATTCTGGTCGAGCTTAAGGCTCTAAGAGTTGCAGTGGGTCAGTTCACCTATAATCAAAATATACCTCCTCTTTCCAGCTATTGGGTCAGTCAGCTTACCGAAGAACTGGTGAACATGCCCGACAGGCCCTTCTCTGTTCTTTCAACCGGAGTTTCCGGGGCGGAATGGACTATATCAGGCGAAATTGTTGAAGTGGCAAATGTAGTGCGGGTTTATACAAGGCTTGTCAATAACAGTGACCGTACCATTGAGGCTGCGGTTCATTCAGATCTAGAGCGGACCGACTACATTATCAACATGCTTTATTATGAGACTTCATCCAGTTCATCTTCTTCCGATACGATTAGAAGGGATGCTTGGGAGCCAGACAGTTGGGATAACCCTGTTTCTTATGAAATTGGCAATAATGAGAATGTTGC
>JAIRUO010000194.1 GCA_031254385.1 Treponema sp.
TTGACTTTACTTTTCTGTCAATAGTATAGTCCCGTATAATATTTAACGCTTGGAGGCTTTAATGAAAAAAATTTTACTCTCTCTAGTTCTTGTTCTATTGGTTTTTGGATGTAAATCAAGTCCAAAGAATGCTGATTCTACAGAAAAAGCGGGGGCAGACGCAACCGCCATTTTTATGCGGGGAAACGATTTCTATCACGGTCACGCATTTGACTTGGCTATCAATGAATTTACCGAGGTTCTTAAAAAAGATCCTGGGATGGCTGATGCCTATATAAGCAGGGGAAACGCCTATAGCTGCAAACTTGATTTCGAGAACGCCTTGAACGACTATTTAACCGGTGCGCAAAAAAACGCATTTTACCGCCATTATGCTCAAGGCTATGCCAGATATCTGGACGGGGATTATCAAACGGCTATAAATGAATTTACCGAGGCCATCTCCCTTAAGAGCAACCTCTTTGCCGCATATAACGATAGGGGCCTGGCTTATGCCAATTCAGGCAATCAGGATCTTGCTATCGCAGATTTCAGCGAGGCAATCAACATAAATCCCAATTTTGCTTTAGCCTACAATAACCGGGGGAACGCCTATCTTAAAAAAGGCAATTATGACAAGGCCATTCAGGATTATACCAAGGCCATAGAGCTCTACCCTGGGATGGTTTTCTCCTATTCAGGCAGGGGCCTTGCGAATTACTGGACAAAGAACTATGACAAAGCCATTGAAGATTATAACAAGGCTTTGGCCATTACACCTAACGACCATTCCCTTTACACCCTTAGGGGAGATGCCTATTCCGCAAGAGGCCAGAGGAACCTAGCGGACGCAGACTATGCAATGGCAGACGCTTTAAGAAGGGGCTAGGGATTAGAGGTTAGGATTTAGGGACTGAGGTGGATTGCCCACTAATCGTGGCTTGTCCCCTCGGTAATAGATAGGTAGCACTACCCCTAAATCCTATATCCTAACCCCTATATCCTTCTTCTATAAACCTAAAGTTACAATATAATAGAGAGCCGCAAGGATTACGTCTAATACGATGCAACACGCAAACGCGAAACCTACGGCCTTTAACCCGGCGACAGGCACTTCTGTAGTGGCCCTCTCCACCGCAAAGCCGTGACTTACAGCCACTACTGAAATAATCATACCAAAGCTAATACTCTTTATTATAGAAATTATTATATCCGACAAGGTTAAATTTGCCAAAAGATTAGCAAAATAAACCGAAGCGGGCATAGGAATAAATATCTGTGCCACCGCAAAAGAACCAGCCAGGCCGGCTATAGAGAAAAAAATGTTCAGCAGGAAAAGTGAAACTGTTACGCCCAAAAAGCGGGGTACGGCAAGATGTTCAATAGGATTCACGCCAACGGAAATATACGCTTCTATCTCGTGAGAAATTACCATTCCCGCCATTTCCGTTGCAATGGCCGTGGCTGAACGGGCAATGACAATAAAGGCTGTCAAAAGAGGCCCCAGTTCGCGGGTAATAACAATAATCAGCAGGGAGTATATATAGTTTTCTTGGGAAAACTGAGACAAAAAAGGTATGCCTATGACATTGACCGCGGCACCTATACCCAGGGCCAGGAGGGTTGATATGCCCAGGGCATCCACAAAGGTAAACAGAATCTGCATGACTAAAATTTTAAAGGAAGCTTGCCCTCGGTGAATGAAAGAGCCCACTCCCTTGAGAACCTGAGCAAAAAATCCTAGATGATAAAAAACAGAAGCCATTGAGTTATTATATCATAAAGTACAGTTAATTATAAGATCAATACAAAGGTACCAAGTGCGATAAAAACGCCGCCTATAATAGTCTTAACGGTAATAGCTTCTTTAAGAATTACAAACGCCATTACCATTCCTATTACCAGGCTGAATTTATCTATGGGTATTACTTTTGAGGCTTCCCCAATTTGCAGGGCCCTGTAATAGCAAAGCCAGGATAACCCGGTCGCGATTCCCGACAGTATTAAGAACAATAAATTCTTCTGTCCTATATTAACAACTTCATTCTGCTTTCCGGTAATAAAAACTACACCCCAGGCCATAATCAAAACAACAACCGTCCTGATTGCCGTTGCCAAATTGGAGTTAACATTTTCAATGCCGATTTTCGCCAGTATAGAAGTCAGGGCCGCGAAAAACGCGGACAGCAGGGCAAATATTATCCACATAAAAATAATTATTGCACGCTATAAGAGGCTTTTCAATATGCCAAGACCTTCTTCAATTTCCGCATCGCTGATAATATAAGGCGGAAGCATGCGCAGGGTCTGCTTGCCCGCACTCAATAGAAGAAGGCCGGTTTTACCGGACTGGGCGCTGTTTATGCCCTTTTCCAGAATCGGCCAGGCATCCTCTGTAATATCAACGCCGGTCATAAGGCCCCTGCCTCTTACTTCCGTTATTTTGGGGTGGTTCCAGCTTTTAAGGGTACTGACGATTTTATCGCCCTTGAGGCTTAGCTCTTTAAGGAACTCAGGGTCGTTCACGGTTTCAAGAACCACAAGCCCGGCTGCGGCGGCCAAAAGGTTTCCGCCAAAGGTGCTGCCGTGATCCCCTATCTGAAAAACGTCCTGGGTCTTTTCCCCGGCCAGAACCGCGCCAGCGGGAACTCCGCCGCAAAGCCCTTTGGCAAGGGTAACAATATCGGGCTTAATGCCAAAGGCTTCGCAGGCAAGGAAGGTTCCGGATCGGCCTACGCCAGTCTGAACTTCGTCCAGCATGAGCAGTATGTCCCGCTCGGCGCAGAGCCTGGCAGCCGCCTCAATATATTCTTTGGTCTGGAACCGTATGCCGCTTTCGCCCTGAATGGCTTCGATAAGAAAGCCTGCTGTTGATTCGGGATCAAGGGCGCGGTCAAGGGCATGGATGTCATTGGGCGCAATGTACTTGAAGCCTGGTGTAAAGGGGCCAAAGTCCTTGTGAAAAAGGTCCTGACCTGTGGCCGCCAAGGTGGTGATGGTTCTGCCGTGGAAACTCCCCTTTAGCGTAACAATCTGATGCCGTCCCGGCCCGTACTTGACAAGGGAGTATTTTCTTGCCAGCTTGCATGCGCCCTCGTTTGCCTCTGCCCCGGAATTGGCCAAGAAGACCTTTTTTATTCCGGCGTTTGCGCAACTCGCCACAAGCTTTTCCGCAAAGGCTGCGGAAACATCGCTTTGGTAGTAGTTGCAGGTGTGGCATAACTTCGCCGCCTGATCGGCAATGGCCTTTACCAATGGCGGATAATTATGCCCCAGACAGTTTACCGCAATGCCCGATGTCAAATCCAGGTATTTGTTGCCTTTTACGTCAAAAAGCCACGCGCCCTGGCCTTTTGCAAAAGTAACGGGCAGCCTGTGGTAGGTATTCAAAAAGACTTCACTCATCACTTTCTCCTTGCAGCATGGTTCCTATTCCTTCATCGGTAAAGAGTTCAATCAAAAGGGCATGGGGAACACGCCCGTCAAGTATGTGGGCCTTCTTTACCCCGCCGTCCATGGCCAGGCTACAGCAGTCAACTTTTGGAATCATGCCTTTGTTTACTATGCCGTCCATTTTAAGGCGTTCAAGTTCGGATCTGCGTACCACGCCAATAAGGGAATCAGGATCATTGACATCGCGCAATATGCCTTTTACATCGGTCATCAGGATGATTTTTTCTGCCTTTAATGCGACAGCTATTTTGGCAGCTGCAAGGTCCGCGTTTATATTGAGAGCACCGCCGGGTTTGGGATTCAACCCTTCTCCTATGTTATACGCAACGGAAGAAATAACCGGTATAGCGCCGCTGTCCAAAACGACATTTATGAAATAAGCGTCAACGGTTTCAATTTCACCGACTAGGCCTAGATCTTCTTTGCCTCTTAAGCGGCGGGCATGGAGCATGGCCCCGTCAAGACCGCAGAGTCCAATTGCCCTGCCCCCTTGTTTTTGAATCATGGCAGTTAAATCCTTGTTAACTTTTCCGCAGAGAACCATCTGGACTACTTCCATGGTTTCTTCGTCCGTGTAGCGCAAGCCGTCAACAAAGCGACTCTCCTTGCCAAGCTTTTTGAGCATGGCCTCTATTTCCGGTCCGCCTCCATGAACCAGCACGGTACGGATTCCGGCGCAGGCCATGAAAACCAAATCCTCTATAACCGCTGTTTTTAGTTCCTCGTTAATCATGGCATTGCCGCCATACTTGACCACCACGGTTTTGCCCTGAAACTGGTGGATATAGGGCAGAGCCTGAATCATGACCGTTGCCCGGTCAGCAACACTAATAGTCCCTTTCATGAACGATAATCTCCATTTATCTTCACATAATCGTAAGTTAGATCGCAGCCCCAGACCGTTGCCCGGCCAGCACTGCTCCCCACCTTTATCTGTATTTCAACTTCATCGTCGGACAGTATCTTTTTTGCATCTTCTTCGGAAAAAGGATGATATTCGCCATTATTGCAGACTTTGACTTCTCCAGACTTACCGGTAAAACTGATTTCAGTTGCGCCGGGATCAAAGGCCGCCCCAGAGTAGCCCATGGCGCATAATACACGGCCCCAGTTGGCATCAGCGCCAAAGATGGCGGCTTTGACCAGGCTAGAAGACGCAACCGACATGGCAAGACACTCTGCATCTTTTTCGCTGTCAGCACCGGAAACCGTTACGGTAAGGAGCTTGCTGGCCCCTTCTCCGTCACGCGCCAAAGCCCTAGCCAGCTTTACGCAGAGACTAGTCAGGGCTTCTTCAAATAGCAGATAATCCGCGCCTTCTGCTGTAATGGGCGTATTGTGTGCTTCTGCAGAAGCCATGATGATGAGCGTGTCATTAGTTGAAGTGTCACCGTCTACTGTAACGCGGTTAAAGGAAGCAGCAACTGCACTGCGCAGGACTTTGTCAAGCAGTACTTGTGAAATAGCCGCATCGGTGGTTATAAAGCCAAGCATGGTTGCCATATTTATATGGATCATACCCGAACCTTTGACCATAGCGCCTATACGCACTATTTTATCACCTAATGCTATCTCGACAGCCCCATCTTTTTTGCGCGTATCTGTTGTCATGATGGCTTCCAGGGCCGCCTCGTGGCCAGCTTCATCGTTGCGTAGGGAATTGCCCAGAGCATCGATGCTGTTCTCGATGGCGGCTATGGGCAGAGGTACGCCTATAACGCCGGTACTCGCAACAGCGACCTCCTGCGGGCTGATCGCAAAGAGGTCTGCCGCAAGGTCAGCCATTTTACTGGCAGCAGCCATTCCGGCTGCTCCGGTACAGGCATTAGCGTTACCCGAATTGACAATAATGGCCCGCAGTTTCCCGTTCGCCAGGTGCTTTTGGCTGACCAGCACGCTTGCAGCCTTGACCTGGTTCGTGGTGAACACAGCCGCTGCTGTACAAAGTTTTTCTGAATATATGAGCGCAAGGTCACGTTTTCTTGACGTAGCTTTAACGCCGCACCAGATGCCCCCGGCGCGGAAGCCCTTGGGTGCACACACGCCGCCGCTAATGAATTTCACCAATACCTCCTAGAATAACGCGGGAATGGCCTTTAGCCCCGCACTTTCTTCAAATCCCATAAGTATATTCATGTTCTGAATTGCCTGCCCGGCTGCTCCCTTAACCATGTTGTCAAGGGCGCTGATAATGATGAGGGTGGTTCCCGCCTGGTCTATATGAACCGAGATGTCGCAAAAGTTAGACTGCCGAACCCTGTTTGTGGCCGCAAAGACCCCTTCGCCTAACACACGGACAAAAGGCTCGTTACGGTAGAACGCGGCATATAGATCCCGAAGCTCCGAAGCCTTTGCCACTATTTCTTTGGACGGAGGCCGGGGCGCAGAACAGGTCCCTACGTTAGCCGCAACTCGCCATGAAGAGGCAAGCGGTATATAGATGGTGCTGAGTATGCCCCGGTTCATGGGCGCAAGATGGGGAGTAAAGATAAGGCCGGGCGCGACTACCCCCGACGCAGGCTGGTCGGAACCGGCAATGCGAGCCGCCATTACAGCCAGGTTTCTGCTTATCTCCGGCGTGTGCCGGTGAGCGCCGACTTTGTAAGGGGCAACAGCGTCCGCGCACTCAGGAAAATGAAACGACTTCTGCGGCTCCCTTCCGCCGCCCGTAACTCCTGATGCGGAATCTACGATAATGGTTGCTGGACTCGAACCTGGATTTTTCAAATCTCCTGCCAAATGCTTTGCCAAGGCCGGGTATATGCCCAAAGACGCTGAGGTGGGATAACAGCCTGGATTGCCTATTATTACCGGGCCGGACGCGGCCATTGATTTTATTTTCTCCCTGTTCAATTCTGGAAGGCCATATACAGAGTTGCGCCGCAGTTCAGGATATACATAGCCCTTGCCATACCAGGCTTTGAAGGTTTCTTCATCATCGTCAAAGCGGAAATCCGCGGAAAGGTCGATAAAGTGTATGCCCTTTTCCATGCAAGCTTTAGCATACTGCTCTCCAACCCCGTGGGGAAGGGACGCAAACACCAGATCAGACCCGGCAATAACTTCATCAGGTTTCAAGAGTTGCCGAGAGATGCTTTTGTAGAAATTGGGATAAATGTTTTCTATATAATCCCCTTCCATGCTAACAGAACCCAGGGAAAGACCCTCTACCTGCGGATGCGCTGAAAGGAGCCTGACCAGTTCCGCTCCTGCGTACCCGGCAGCGCCTATGATGCCGGTAATCATAAACAATACCCTCCGTTCACTATATTTTGCATAAATATTTAATAATGTCAAGGGGATAGTAACATAATTGCATAAATATTAACTTTATTGTATATTTATGCAATAAATTGGCTTGCTTGTTAAAGGGCTTGTAAACCATAGCCCGCTAGAGGAAAAAGCCTCCATCACTTTTTCATATTATATACTGATACAAGCAGCCTAATAAGTAGAGGGGAATTTCGTACAGATTGCCGTTTTTTTGTAATCCGACAGAGATGCGCGAATAGCCTTTTGCGGCTTGTGTTTCTCCATATATGACGTAAGGCTTTTTGCCTTAAGGTTGGTTTCCGCTTTTACTTCCAGGGGAATTACACAATCCCACTTCTGGATAATAAAATCGATTCCTGAGGTGTTTTTTCCGTTGGTCCAATAAAAGACAGGGAGTTCATTATCAAGGGCCTTTAGTTCTTGTAGAACGTATTGTTCGGACAACGCGCCCTTGAAATGCCGAAAAAGGGTTGTGTCCGAGGCTAGCAAAGTAGCAAGGTCCAGATTCGTTTTGGCAGATAAAAGACCAATATCCAGCATATACAGCTTGAAGTACTCGCGTTCCTGATAGCTGATTAGAGGAAGTCCCGGTAGGCTTACCTGGTATACCTGGTACACCAGTCCGCTCTTGACCAGCCAGGCAAGGGCATTTTCGTACTCCCTCGCCCGCGCACCCTGCATTATGTCGCTGTAGACAAATTTCTTCTTTTCCTTTGCAAGCTGGGCTGGAATTGAATTCCACAGCAGTTGAACTTAAAGTGCTTTTATAGAAGAATTCTTACCACCGCAGTGTCAGTCAGCTTTTTTACCGATATGCTATTTAGAGGAGAAAAACATGCTGAATTCACAGCCCCTAAATTCGGAAATTTCCAAAAAATTGGAGTCTTATGAACCAAAAAAAGACTCGCTGCCAGTAAAGCAATACATGGGGCACATGTTTGATGGCCTTTTGGATTCCAAGATTTCATTTAAAACAAGGCTGTCATGGCTGGGGCGCCGCATTTCTGACGCTTGGTATGATTTTCATTACACGGTTAAAAATTGGGCCAAATGGCGCAAAACCATCTCCGGCCTACGTCCGTGGGAAGGGTTTGCCGGCGTTTTGACACTAGTGCAGAAGCACCTTAAAGACTATCTGGAGACCGAAGAGAAATACGGACATTCTGAAAAATCTTGCCGGGAGGTTAAAATAAAATCGATAAAGGAATGTCTTGAAATTCTTGAAAGGTTTCAAAAAAGAGAAAACCGCACAAAGAGCGTAAGCCCGACTGCGGTTTTTCGGAGCCCGAGCCCCGTAGGGGCGAAGCATATACAATCCTGTTATGTGCAGTTGGGGCGTATATTATTTTAATAACCTTTCCACTAGTATATCTTGCACATTTCTTCTTGAATCAATTATTATTAATACGTTTACAATATTATCATCAATTCTGTATATTATTCTCCATGGTGGTTCTATTAGCTGCCTATAATCCTTTATATTATTTTTTAACAGTTCAGGGACATATCCTCCCTTTTCAGGAAACTTGTTTAAAAAATTTATTCTTTTTTCAATTCTTTCTAATACGTTCAATGCATTCATTGGATTATTTTTAGATATGTATTTAATAATTTCTCTTAAATCTTTTTCGGCAGTTTTATTAACATTCACATGATATTCTTTTATTTCATCATCCATTTTCAAGTATTTCCTTTCTCAAATCAGAAAATACTTTCTCGGAAGGCTCAAAATCTCCATTTTGGATGTCTTTTTCTGCAATTTTGATCAGGTGTAATAATGCAAAAGCATCCAGAGTTTCCTGATATGTTTTAATGTCAACCAGAACCGCCTTTGCTTCTCCATTTTGTGTTATGACAATAGGACTCCGCCTGTCAGTGACATATTTCATCATATCAGCGGCATTTGTCTTTATATATGAGATAGGTTTAATGTCGGTAGCCAAATTCACAGCCATAGTCAGCCCCCAGTATCTATATAATACTATAAAAAGACTGTTTTGTCAATATATATTTTGGATATTTTTTAAAATTTATAGTGTATACAATTTTATACAGTTAATGGTTCTTCCTAATGTTTACGAAAATTTCAGCCCCAATTTCGCCTAACGTAAAAGTTGTATACGACGTTTGGGGCATGTAATAGGGCAATGCGAAGCATTGACCCCTGCCCCAAATGTGGCGGAGAGAAAACCGCACAAAGGGCGCAGCCCGACTGCGGTTTTTCGGAGCCCGAGCCCGTAGGGGCGAAGCATATACAATCCTGTTATGTGCAGTTGGGGCGTTCTTTATTTCCATTAATTTCTCCTATATCTTATTTTATCTTTTTTGCAATTATTATTAATTCTATTTTCATATTTTTTTCCTGATAAT
>JAIRUO010000192.1 GCA_031254385.1 Treponema sp.
GCAGTAATAATGTTTGCTCTCGGCTGTACCCGCTGATGAATTCCATGTCCCCCCCATCTCTTCTTTCTCTTTATCCTAACATATTTTTTGCTGCCGTGCTGGACTTTTGACACAGTCTCCTAGCCTTCCCCCTTCAAGATGATTCATGCGGAACGCTTCCTTAAAGCCGATAACTTCACGGTAAAATTTGGCTGTGGCTTCAATGTCCTTTGCCCGAATGGCCAGATGGCCCAATCGCATATTCATATTTTATCTGCCTTCCATAAAAAGTCTACTGTCTTTTTTTGCGTTATTCTAGATTGGGACATTATTGCCGCATTTCTCCATGTCAATGTTTCTCATGAGCACTACTTTTATCTGTCCGGAAGAATGGCGTCCTTCCAGTGAAACATCCACGATGAGTTCGAGTTTTGCACCTTTGAAACCAGCTGCACTAAAAGTAAATTCGGTTTCAGCTTTAGAACCATTCAGGTTATTCAAAGGTTTTAGAACACTTGAGCTGTCAAGTATAGTTACTCCTTCTGGGGCGTAAAGTGTGATTTTTGCCCATTGCTGCTGTTTCATGGTGCGAGAGTTGATTACACTGACCTTGATGGTTCTATCTTCTGTGGAATTAAAAAACACTGATTTGCAATAATCGATCATTACACTAAAAGCAGGAAAACTACGGCGAACCATATACGGGGAAAGCGCTGTAAGGCATGCCACCGGTAGTTCATCACTTCTGCCTACGGCATTGATAAAAGGAAGGTAATCCTCATCGCCAGTTTTGCAAAAGAGTTCATCTCCTTCAAGGCATTTGACAGTCATACCGCCGGGTTCTAGGATGTTGCATAATTTCTGACCCAGAAAACCGGGAACGGCTCGTATGATCCTGTCCGCAAGTTCTGTTGCGGTATTGGGAACCCAGATACCGCCGGAAGTCTTGTCAATGCACATAGTTACAATTTTATCGTCTAACGGCTTGGTCCATTTTTCCGGCAGTTTAGATGCTCCAAGAATAATCCCCATTAGAGCGCCCAGAGTCGCGCAGGTACAGTCAGTATCTTCACCGCAGGAATTTGCCAAGCAGAGGGATTGCCCAAAGTCACCCTCGCCGTAAAGAAGTCCGGCAATGGTAAAGCCCACATTTTCGGGAGCGTCAAAACCAGGCGCACCTATTTCCATGCCTTCATTGCCTTCTTTTTTTATTTCACCCAATTTTATTGACTGAATCCCAAAAGTTCCGGGCGCTTCATTATGAATGCGTTTTCGTGCTTCCAAAAACGGTACTTTGCTTTTATAACATTCCACCGCTTTTTTGACACAACGAGCTACAGCGCAGTTGGACGGGAGATATGACAGACCTATTTCAATAAGTCTTAGGGGATCGCTTTCCGCAAAGGCTGCGCTCTGCATGGCGGCGCAGAAAACCTCACCGTACATCCCCTCGCCTGCGTGATCGACAATGGCATCTTCATAAGCATAACGTGCCGCAAGCTGGGGCTGGCCCGGCGCAAGGCAGGCCCAAATTTCAGACCTGATAAAACATCCGCAACTGTCTTTATAGGTATTGTCGATTAGGCCTGTCAAGGGAGGCTCAAGACCAGCCCTCAGGTTTGCTTTTCCGGTTCCATATTCCACCCAGTTAGGTATAACAAAGGAAAGCCAATACTCGCCCAAAATAGAAGCATTCACATTGCGACCGTACCGTTCGACTGCGGCCAGCCATACGATTTGAAGATCCAGGTCGTCATTGGGCGGCGGCCCTTTTGAAAGATCCTGTACGTAGAAGTCAACGTCATTAACCTGACGCCTGGCTTCAAATGGCGCTCCCAGTACACCGCCGATATTTTTACCGGCCCAGCAGCCCATCACCTTATCACGAAAGGTAGTATATTCAAGAATCATGGAATACTCCTTATGACTATAAGTTACCATAAGAAGCGAACCAGCGAAGAAGAAGCGGCTGCTTTTTCATGGCATCTCTACTTAACTTTTACCGCCTGCATTTGCGCTCGGACGCAGAGTTCTGCGGCCTTAAAACAATGCTCCTGGGTCATGGCATTTTCTGTCCGGTTAATGCAGTCCAGAATAAGCTGGCCAAAGTACGGGTAGCCCACTTTTCCGTTAACATTATAGTAAGTCTCTTCGCTTTTATTTGACAGGAAAAGATGTCCGCCGCCTGAGCCTTTAATTCCCAGATTGACGTATTTTCTCTGCTCAATAAAACCTTCCGTACCCAGAATAAAAGAGCGTCCGTCTCCCCAGGTCTGAAGTCCGGCAGGGGTGAACCAGTCCACCCTAAAATAATGAGTTGCGCCGTTGTCACCTACCAGCATGGCATCTCCAAAGTCTTCAAGCTCTGGGAAATTGGGGTGGTTGTAATTCGCAACCTGGCTGCGCACTACTTGGGCATCTTTGCATCCCGCATAAAACAGAAACTGCTCAATCTGATGGCTTCCGATGTCGCACAAAATGCCACCGTATTTTTCCTTAATGAAAAACCAGTCGGGCCGGGTCTTGGGATCGCCAACGCGGTGGGGGCCCATGCCCAGTACCTGAATCACCTGGCCTATAGCGCCCTGCGCGATAAGGTCGCCCGCAAAAACCGCGCTCTCCACATGGAGCCGCTCGCTGTAGTAGCACATGTATTTTTTTCCAGTCTTTTTGACCATAGCCTTTGCATGATCCAACTGTTCAAGGCTGGTAAGGGGCGCTTTGTCGGTAAAGTAGTCTTTTCCAGCGGCCATGGCCCGCAGTCCCAGGGCGCAGCGTTCCGATGTAATTGCAGCCCCGGCAACAAGCTTTACTTCTGGATCGTCCAGCACTTCATTCTCTGTCCGGGCCTCTTTTGCCTGGGGGAATCTCTGTAGAAAAATTTTGACCTTTTGAGGATCAGGATCGTATACCCATTTTATGTCCGCTCCGGCTTCGACCAGGCCGTTGCATTGTCCGTAAATATGCCCGTGATCAAGACTGATAGCCGCAATGGCAAATTCACCTTTTTTTACCACCGGATTTGGTTTTCCTTTTGGCGCGTAATTCATGCCCTCTGATTCAGCCATAATAGCCCTCCAAGGAATTAATTTTTCTGCCGTTATTTCTTTTTCTGCGGCTTCTTCTTATTATAATCACTTCCCACAGTTATGCCACCTGTCAATTCCTTGACAGACTTTTTCTTTTTATAAAAGTGAAGAACTTTGGACATAATGCCCTTCACGGTATAGAAGGGATCATCCTTTTTAATGGGAAGCCCAATGGTCTTGCCTTCGGTTCCGGCTTTGTAAATCGCGGTGATAAGCTCAATAGTAAGCCTGCCGTCTTCACCCTTAATCAGGTAATCGCAATTTTTTTCAATGGCTGTTAGCACATTGTCAATCTGCCCGGTGTGAGCAATGTATTTTGCCTGGGGCAGGGCTTTATAATAGGCTTCAAGCTTTTTTTCCAGGGCATTGTCTTCTTCTGGAAACCCGTTGATTTTTGAAATCGAAGCGTAGACTTTCCAGGGCGCGGATATCCGGGCTTTTTCCCCCTGAAAGATCACCTGCTGTTCCTCGCCATGATGAATAACGGAACTGGTAACCTGTGCCAGCGCACCCTTGGCGCAACGCGGGCCAGCCTTGTACTGCATGGCAGCAACAGAGACGTCTTCAACTTCGGCATTGTCATGGGAAGCATTACTCAGTATGGCGCTTACTTTGGAAGGTCTGCCCAACATCCAGCCTAACATATCTATATGATGAACCGCGTGGTTCAAAGTACAGCCGCCGCCTTCTTTTTCCCAGATACCTCGCCACCAGAGATCGTAATAGCAATGGCCCCGCCACCAGAATGAATCAACCTGCGCGTGAACCACCTTGCCGATAAGGCCGGAGTCAAGGGTTTTCTTGAGGTTCATAATTGGGTCGCGGAAGCGGTTTTGCGCGATGGGCGAAAAAACCTTGCCGCTCTTTTTTGCGGCTTTGATCATGGCATCACATTCTTCAAGTGATGCTGCCATGGGTTTTTCTACAATAACATTTTTCCCCGCTTTAAGAAAATCTATAGCGATTTCCGCATGAACATAAGGCGGGGTGCAAATGCTTACCAGATCGATTGAAGGGTCTTTAAGGATTTTCTTATGGCTGTTAAAAATCTGCGCGTCAAGCTTGAAGTCCCTTTTTTTTTGTTCAGCCTTCTCTGGAAAAATATCCACCAGATGGGTAATTTTGCATCTTTTAGGGAAAGCTAAGTATGCATTGATATGCATCGCCGAAATATTTCCTGTACCGATTATTGCGATATTGAGCATGATAACCTCATTTAATGTTGTATACAAGTATAGCAACTCTATAAAAAACGGTCAACCACCGTGATGATAGTAATTGTTTTCAATCATATTTTTTTACAGCAGTCATTACAAATAATGCAATTTGGTTTTCCGTATCTGCGTCCAAGAATTCAACATCGTTAAATTTTAGATGTTCTTTTGCCCAGCGAGCCCAAGGATACCATATTGCCTTAGGCTCAGGGATATTGTAACCAGAAACAATATCAACAAGGCCTGTTTTTTCCCATAAATGACGCCACCAATCAAGGCTATGAAAAGAAAACATTTCTTCATTCCAAAATGATTTATGAGTCTCTGGATAACCGGTTTTAAATTCCTGGATTAATCCTGGACAAGCAATTCCAAATTGACCGCCAGGTTTTACCAACTTGGCGAAAGTACATGGAAAATACATCCCATCTGCACCATAATAATGATAACTATCAACTGAAATTGCAACATCAAAAAAACCCTTGGCGTACGGAAGGGCATGAGCTTCAGCATGTATCGGAAATACTTTATCAGCCACACCCGCCGCTTCAAACCTTTGCAGATTTTCGGTCGCATCAATCCATAAATCATTGGCAAATACGGTTACGCCAAACTCTTTTGCAAGAAAAATTGAAGTCAAACCCTTTCCACAGCCCAAGTCTAAAACTTTCATGCCTGATGATAATTTCAAATTTTTACATAATTCTTCCAACAATTGTAAAGGATTTGGTCCCATCCAATTTTCTTCAATCCATTTTGCGTCATACTGAGTTGTTCTTGGGTACATATTCATAAAATTATCCTTGTCCAATTTATTATTGAACTTTGTGTTGTTTAATTTACCAAGCTCATATACAGAACATTTCACGATTAACTCCTGCTTTATTATAAATAATTCCTGCTCATCTGGCTACGTTTCTGCGGTGTTGATATTCGCTGCCAAAATATACTATCATGGGAATATGCCTAAGATTGAAGTCAACGAAGATATTTTTTATTCCCTTGTAGGCCGCAAATGGACTAACCAGGAAGAATTTGTGGAAGCCCTTATCTGCGCCAAGGCGGAGCTGGATTCTGAATTTGTGCCGCCTGACCTAAAGGGGCCAGCGGATTCAGAGCGTACACTAAAAATAGAGTTAAACGATACCAACAGGCCAGACCTTTGGGGCACTGCGGGCATCGCAAGGCAGCTAAGAGTATATTACGGCGGAAAAGCGCCGGTTTATCCCTTCTTCTCAATGCCCGGCGCAATGAAAGCAGCGCGGCAAAAGGTTCTTGTTGAAAAGAGTGTTTCTAAAGTAAGGCCCTTTCTGGCGGGCTTTATTGCTTCTGGGAAAAAGATAACCGATCCCATGCTCAGGGATATGATCCAGACCCAGGAAAAACTGGCTTGGAACTTTGGGCGTAAGCGGCGCTCGATTTCAATGGGCATTTACCGCACGGACATTATAAAGTGGCCCATCATTTACAGGGCTGTTGATCCTGACAGCGTTTCCTTTGTGCCGCTGCAATGGGATGTTCTCCTGAC